>NZ_JAUBPS010000129.1:0-6919 GCF_036700865.1 Microcoleus sp. S13C4 | reverse complement strand
TTGACTGGATACTCCTTCATATCTTGCCCTTAAAGTCAAGTACAATTTATACCAAATTAGATGAGCTTACCCTGGTATTTAAGGTGGATTTAGTATTAAACTCTCAATACAGGTCGGTCGGGATTTTCAGGATTAGCAATTAGACGCTGATTTTTGCAATCTACTAGCAAATCTAAAGTTTCTAACACAGTTTGACCGATTAGCACCATATCGCCTAAAACCATTGCAGCCTCAATCGTTTCGCGCCCTTCTATTTCAATGATAATAGGCCCAGTCAACCCCACTGTTTCTTGTCTGCCATCAGCATATTTTGCTATTTCCTGACGCCTAATTCTTAAACCCAGGTGTTCGCAGACTTCTACAGGAATAGCTGTGCGTACTGCACCAGTATCTATGAGTGCTTCTGCTTCGTACACGCGCAACCGATTTGGATTGAGCAATCCTCTCTTGACTAACTCTTCATCAATGGCATTCGTTAGCTTGAGTTTGACGCGAACTGCACGCATATTTTTGCTGGCTTGAGTTATATCGCGATCGAGATTTATCATATCGCCTCTCTTTTCGTCTATAAAGTCTGCCTTTGATTATAGCCACCATTTATGGTAGTAAGGTTCGCAGTGCAGACCCTACAAGTAGAGTTGGTACGTAAGTCTTAGAGCGTATTGCAGGTTTAGGAAGTGCAGTAGGGACAAAGGCTTTCGCCGTGTCCCTACGGAGATCTATCACTCTTGTGGGGAGTAGGGGTTGGGCATCCTGGCCACCCTAAACATACAAGTTAAATGCACAACAGCTTACTCATCTTCTGCATAGATAAACCGATACAATTCGCTAGGATCTGGCTCAGCGCTTTTCTCAGCAAAATCGACTGCATCATCAATTACTGCTTGAATTTTATTGTCGATCTCTTTCAATTCTTCAGCAGTTGCCAAAGTTCGATCGATCAAATCAGCAGCCAACTTCTTAATTGGATCGCGGGGGAACCAATATTCCTTCTCTTCCTTAGAACGCAACTCATCAGGATCTGCCAAAGAATGCCCGCGAAAGCGATAAGTCAAGGCCTCGATCAAAGTCGGCCCCTCGCCGGCCCGCGCCCGCGCCACAGCTTCCTTCGCCACTTCCCGCACCGCCAAAACATCCATCCCATCAACCTCAAAACCAGCCATGCCAAAAGCATGAGCCTTCTTGTAAATCAGCGGATCAGAAGTAGCTCGCTCGTGGGCCATCCCGATCGCCCATTTGTTGTTTTCCACAACATAAATAATCGGCAACTTCCACAAAGCAGCCATATTCAAACACTCAAAAAACTGCCCGTTATTTGCAGCACCGTCGCCAAAAAAACAAGCAGTCACACCATCGGAACTCTCATCCCCCAAAGCTTCGCGTCGGTACTTTGATTGAAAAGCCGCCCCCGTAGCTACAGGAATCCCCTCAGCCACAAAAGCATAACCTCCCAACAGTCGGTGTTCGGCCGAAAACATGTGCATCGAACCGCCGCGGCCCTTCGAGCAACCAGTTTCCTTCCCGAACAACTCCGCCATTACCTCCCGCGCCGGGACGCCCGCGCTCAAAGCGTGAACGTGATCGCGGTAGGTGCTGCTGACGTAATCAGTGTCATCCCGCCGCATCGATCGAATCACGCCTGTAGAGACAGCTTCCTGACCATTGTACAAGTGGACAAAACCAAACATTTTGCCCCGATAGTACATCTCAGCACACTTGTCCTCAAAATAGCGCCCCAAGACCATATCCTCGTAGAGCATCAAGCCCTCATCCCGAGAAATGTTGACGCTTTGCGCGTCAAAAACTGGTAAAGTCCGTTCCTGAACCATAAATAATTAATACCCGACGATCGGCTTCCTAGACATCTAAATTTAAACCCAGATGGGACACAACCGCAGCAGAAAACGATCGCACCTTTTTTGTGCAGCAGTTCACCAATTGTTAAAATGAGTTTGGCAGGCGGGGCGGATTGCCGGGACTCGGAGAACCAACTCCCATCTAAACCCCATGCCAACAAATGATATAATTCCCTTACTCTCAAACCCGAAAATGCTCAAGAGTCAAACCACTCATTTAGCTTACGGGCAGTGGGGCAAGGCATTTTCCTCACTGTAAAACGCTGTAGAGGGAAAAAAGTCAGATTATCTCTACGACAAGTCCAAGATACCGTGAATTGGGCGGTTGGAAGCCAACACCAGAATTTTTGATTTGGTTTGCGGGAGTATCTCACTTAAGATAGGCTAATTCAGTTGCTAGCGCTTTGGGGAAGTGGACGAGTGTTAATTCCACTAGATTACTACCGGATTTTGGGTCTACCGATTCAAGCTACTGCCGAACAGTTGCAGCAGGCTCACCGCGATCGAACTTTACAGCTTCCGCGCAGGGAGTATTCTGAAGTTGCGATCGTCGCCCGCAAACAACTGCTCGATGAAGCCTGCGCCGTTCTGTCAGACTCAGAGGGGCGCAAAGCTTACGATGCCAGTTTTTTAGCCAAAACTTACGATCGAGAGTCGGAAGCCGCACTCGAAGCCAAGCACCAGAGGTCGAAAACCTCAGCAGGCACGGCCACCTTCCTGCAAGACGCAGGAGAAACCGCTCCGGCAGAGTCCAAGGCTTTAGAGGCTGGTCCCGACCCCCACACTCCAAGTATTGAAATCGATGACAACCAATTCGTAGGAGCCCTGCTCATACTGCAAGAACTGGGGGAATACGAACTCGTACAGAAGCTGGGTCGCCCGTATCTTAACAATGGCAGCATCGCGATCACAGAAGGTCGTTTCGGCGACCCGCAGCTCGTGAGGCCAGATATAGTTTTAACTGTCAGCCTTGCCTGTCTAGAACTTGGCCGCGAACAGTGGCAGCAAGGTCAGTACGAAAATGCCGCAAAATCATTAGAAGCAGGTCAAGAATTGCTGCTGCGCGAAAGCCTATTTGCAAGCGTGAGGGGTGAAATGCAAGCCGACATATACAAACTCCGTCCGTACAACATTTTAGAGCTATTATCACTCCCCGAAGAAAAAGTCGCCGAGCGTCGGCAGGGGCTGCAAATCCTGCGAGAAATGCTTCAAGAACGAGGCGGTATCGACGGTTCGGGAGACGATCGATCGGGTTTAGGAATAGAAGACTTCCTCCGGTTCGTGCAGCAAATGCGTAAACACCTAACCAGCAGCGAGCAGCAGGCGCTATTTGAAGCCGAAGCCGGCCGCCCCTCAGCAGTCGCCACTTACCTCTCGGTCTACACCCTGTTAGCCCAAGGATTTGCCGCCAGACAGCCATCGATGATCCGTCGGGCCAAGCTGATGCTGATGCAGCTCGGTCGCCGCCAAGACGTTCACCTGGAAAAAGCCGTCTGTTCCCTGCTGCTGGGCCAGACAGAAGAAGCCAGCAGAGCCCTCGAACTCAGTTCGGAAAAAGAACCCCTGGCCTTCATTCGCGAACATTCCCAAGATTCACCCGACTTGTTGCCCGGACTGTGCTTGTACGCCGAACACTGGCTACAAGAAGAAGTGTTTCCCCACTTCCGCGACTTGGCCAACGAGTCAGTGTCCTTGAAAGACTACTTTGCCGACCCGAAAGTACAAGCTTACCTAGAAGCTTTGCCACAAGACGCAGAAACCGCCAACGAATGGGTCGTCGTGCAGCCCCGCTCCGGCAAGCCCCCTGGGCGACTGCAACCGACAGCAGGCCGATCGCCCGCTGCCATACCCGCACAGCCACCCACAGCCAAGCAAGGAGCCAGTACAGTCACCTTGACCCCCGTACCGGGCGACGCTTCCACCGCAGCCTCGGGCGCGAAATCCCCGGCAACGGCGGCCGCGCCGAGCGCTGCTGCGGCGGTCTCTCTCCCGATAGCTACAGAGCCACACCCCGCAGACTCGACTTCCAAACCACGCAGACGCCAACATTCAGGGCGCAGCGGAGCAACGGGCAATGGGCTAAAGGGCGATTTGGTCGATCAAGCGCGCACCAAGGCAGCAGAACTTACCGCCCAAGTCAAGTCCATGCCTCCAAACAAGCTGGCTTTGTTTCTAGTCGCAGGTGTCCTGAGCCTCTTACTCCTGTGGTTAATACTCAGTCTATTGGCGAGCGCGATGCAAGCCCTATCGGGCCCCCTCCGAGGAGAGCAAGCCCTCGTCCGCCTGGAAGAACCACCCCTAGAAATCCCAGCCTTGCCCGCGACCCCAGAGCCGAGCGCCACAGGCGCAGTGTCGGGAGCAATGACGGAGGCAGCAGCAAGAGACTTAGTTCAAAGCTGGCTGTCGGCGAAAGCAGCGGCTTTGGGCCCCAATCACGCTGTCGAAGAATTAAAGCAAGTTCTGACAGAACCGGCTTTGTCTCGCTGGCAATTGATGGCAGAAGCTCAACAGCGAAACAACGCGCACCAGCGTTATGTACACAAGCTGCAAGTTGATGCAGTTAAGACGAATCCGACTAATCCCGATCGCGCCCAAGTAGAAGCCCAAGTAGGGGAAAAAGCCGAAGTGTTCGATCGTTCTCAGCTCGTTTCTTCCCGCAATGAAAACCTGCGGGTGCGCTACGACTTGATCCGTCAAGAGGGACAGTGGCGGATTACGGATTGGCAAGTGATTAAGTAAGGAATGGGTAATTAGTAATTGGTAATTGGTAATTTCTGCTGGCTAATTACTAATTACCAATTTCTGCTTATTAGGTGAGTTTTTAATTCCAAAAGCGGGAGTTTTGAATTGCAGATTATTGTTGAAGGCTGGCGTTTTATTTATCATTCCTATTGTGTAGCCAATCAATTTCAACTGCTGGAAATGCTCGATCGCCCGCGAGGACAAATTGAGCTTTTCCACCGCGATATGCCCTACATTGACCCAGCTTGGGAGACGAAAATTAGTTTGTTCGATCGCCCAAATGAAACATTACTTCGCAGCATTAACAGCCCTGCGGTAAATCAGTCAGCGGATGTTACCCTGCGAATGTACTGCCCGTGGGACTTCTCGGCCTCCCGCAGCGCTCAAACTTGGGTATTTGCAGCCACAGAATGGGGAATTGTTACCAGTACAGTATTGCAGGGGATGGGTGTTAAGTCGATCGCACAAACCCCCATTAATTCAGAAACGAAAATTATTACACCTTCAGCTTGGTCAAAAGCCGGCTTAATTCGCAGCGGTGTGGAGACCGATCGCATTGCCGTTGTACCTTTGGGAGTCGATCCTAAGATTTATTATCCTGCTGCGGGCGATCGGCGTCAATCACTGCGCCAAAGCTTGGGCTGGTCAAACTATTTTATATTTTTAAACATCGGAGGGCAAACCGATCGCAAAGGTATTCGCCCTTTATTAAAAGCCTTCGCTGCGGTAGTTGACAAATATCCAGATGCGAGATTAGTTTTAAAAGGTTCAGAACTGCTTTATCCGTCCAGAGAGGAGATTGCGGAAGCCTGCCGAGTTGTGCTCAACGATGCCGAAAGAGCGAGGGTTTTACCGAGATTAATTTATACTGGTAGCCAGCTATCTTTTGCTCAAATAGCAGAGTTTTACCAAGCAGCAGATGTTTATGTTTCTCCTTATTTGGCAGAAGGTTTTAATCTCCCGGTGTTAGAAGCAGCAGCTTGCGGTTTGCCGGTTATTTGCACCGAGGGCGGCCCTACCGATGATTTTACGCGATCGGACTTTGCACTGCGGATTGAAAGTAAATTTATGGGTGTGGTGAGTGACGGGGAAACCTTATTTATCTTAGCTCCTGAGTGGGAACATTTGACTGATTTAATGCAAGGGGCGATCGAACAGCCTGGAATCGCTGCAAAAGCTAGGGTGGCGGGCCCGGCTTTTGTGGCTGAAAATTTTACTTGGAGGCGTGTAGTCGATCGATTGCTTGAGGTTATGGGAGGAGATAAAAAGAGAGAGGAGAGGTCTATTTTTGAGCCAATAATTTTGTAGTTTGGGCGTTTCAAGCCCTAGATGGGGAAATAGGTTTTTTGCGGCGTGGGTGATAACGAGTTGCACAGTAACCACAGTTCTAGTTTCAATCCCTGATAGGGTTTTAGGTTTTTTCCGGCAGTTTATTTGGCGGGCATAGATCCTAATTTTGGAGGGTTTCAATCCCTGATAGGGTTTTAGGTTTTTTCCGGCCGCCCGTTCCAGAAGCCAGGGTGTATTTGGTTTTCAAGGTGCAGTTGCGTCAGTCAACAGCAAAAGTACCATTGCAGCCTTCGGCTTGTCAATACCAGATTTTCCCTACTCCCTGCAAAACCTTATGCTGTAAAGCTTACAGACTTTCTGTCAATCGTTTTTTCAGACTATGGGCATCAAACTATTGCTCCACATGAGTTTGAGCCGAAAAATTTGATAGCCCGATTTTAACACCTACCCATTCACGGAAAATCAGCAAAAAATATTCTTCGCTCAACGGGTTCTACCCCACCAATACCTTCGATCTTACCCTGACAACAAACGCACAGCGGAACAAACCAAATAGTGTCTTCCTTGGGTTGGATGACTTTGTTCGGCATGGCGATCGTAACTTAGACTTGAGTCCTAGCCTGCATCCATCTCCTCAACTGGTTAGATGACTTTGTTCGGGGTGGCGATCGTAACATACCATACTCAGTCTCACTCTATTGAGCACACTCAAACACACTTTACTACATCCACTGCCCATAAAGGGAAGCTCAAGAAAAAACCAACAAGCTACCGCAATATAGCCCTAAAAGACTACTTAAAATTAGAAAAAAAAACACACAACGATTCCGCCCACCAAAAAGCAAATGAATTAAAAAAGTGTTCCTAGACATTAAAAATAATTACCTTACCTTTAACAGCTAATCGAGTTAGACATTTCTCTCATAAATATCACAAATAAGCCCGATAAAATGTTCTAATACCATTTTTTTAAAGATGTGATAGACTTGTGTAAAAAGTAAAGGAGAGAATTACAATGTCTGGTCGTCCTC
>NZ_JAUBPS010000128.1:0-7034 GCF_036700865.1 Microcoleus sp. S13C4 | reverse complement strand
TTAATAATTAAGTGGGGTCGTAAAATCAAAAATAAGGGCAATGCGTGTATCACAGTTTAAATGTGCAACAGCTTAAGCGACATCGTTTGATAAATACCGCGAAGCCACTACTACTCCTTAAGAGTTAAGGTGTACACAATATAAGCCGATTAACCTTGAGTGTTCTTTTGATCTTTATAGGGTCATGTGATAATTTGCTGCTGAAGTTTTGTTACGGTAATTACTTAGACAGGAATTGGGCAGTAACGCTACATATACTCTGCCCCGCATTGGCACTCTCTTTTTGGAATTTTTTCAGGTGTTCGCCTTTTATTAACAAATTTAAAACTCAGCCAGCTAATTAAATGTATAGGGGTGAAACTTTATGTTTTGTAAGGCGATTGGAAAACCTACTTTTTCAAAGAGTCCCGGACGCATTAAGCGGGTTTTTTCAGGAAAATACGACAAATGAGGGCGAGGGATCTCCGTTGAAAGCCTGGTTTCTTCCCTCCTTTCCGCCTCGCGACGCTCATTTGCGCGCTCGCGCTCCTCCAAGTATCTGAGAAAACCACCATCTCTGAATATTGACAAAATACGATATTTTTTGAAGGAGTACCGACAGCACAGTTACCAAAAAATCACAGCAACTGATCAGTGTTTATATCTGTGGGATCGATAAGGAAATCAACATTTTTAAAGTAAAAATTTCCTTGTTAAAATCGTATAAAATTTTTCACCACGTGATGTCAATCTACTGTATATTGTTATTAATGCTACCTTGAACGAGTAAAAATTGGGTGTTCTTCGGTTTCCCGTACATCCCTTGCTGTAGCATAAGCAAGTTCTGTTATGTTAGACAGGAAGTGGTGTTTAGCTTGGTGTTGACCGAGAAAACAACTCCTGGTTGATGAGAAATCTGTCTTCAGGATGAACTTTCGTTGACATGAAAATTATCCCTATAGGATAGTGTTTGGCGCTCGCAGCCATCGTTATTATCAATGCAATGACAGCGAAGTTGGGGCTGATAGATACTGGGATGTTGCGAACAGTCGATCGGTTGGATTCTATGTAAACATCGGGAAAGCGGTAATTAATATTCACCCGCCCCTCTTTCCTTTTAGGCTTTAACATCAGCGCTGGTAGCAGCGCCGAAAGAGAGCCAGAGTCTTCAGCGGGACTTAAAAATGAAAATCACCTTTGTTCTTCCTACTCTGTGTCTGGCTGGTGGAATACGAGTAATCTCTATTTTCGCAGAACTTTTGAGAAAGCGAGGACACTCCGTGTTCGTCATCTCTGTACCCCACGCCCAACCGAGTATGCGCCAGCAAGTCAAGTCGCTGTTGCGGGGACGCGGTTGGATTTCCACACCGGAAAACGAGCCTTCATTTTTCGATAACTTAGGTACCGACTTTGCTCCAACAATTGCGCTCGCTGCTCAGAGGTAGGGCTTGGCAGTCCGCTCCCCATAAAGAACCGTCTCACTTTGACAAGGTGGATGTCGAGAGCCGAGTTCTCGAAACTTACCGTTTAATTACCGACGTTGACGTACCTGATGCCGATATCATAATGGCTACTTGGTGGGAAACTGCCGAGTGGATGGCAAAACTTTCTCCGAGCAAAGGAACGAAAGTATATTTTCTCCAACACTACGAGGCTTTTGACTAAATACCCAAAGGTCGAGTAGAGGCAACTTGGCGGCTGCCGATGCACAAAATCGCTGTGGCACAGTGGCTGGCCGACATAGCTCGGAATGAATACGGCGATTTGTCTGTATCTCTCGTCCCTCCTACGGTGGACACTAAACAGTTTTACGACCCCCAGTCGCGAGCGAAGCAGTCGCGAGGCAAGCAATTAGTTCCCACTGTCGGGATGTACTATACTATAACTCCTTGGAAAGGCTGCGATCTTGTCGTGAAACTTTCTCTCTAGCTGCTAAAAAAATTCCTAACCTTCGTTTAGTTGCTTTTGGTTGTGGCGGCGATACTCCTCCTCCCAATTGGCTGCCTGATGGTACTGAGTATAATAATGCACCCACTCAAGACCAACTAAAAGAATTTTACAGCAAATGCGATGCTTGGCTGTTTTCCAGCAGATCCGAAGGCTTCGGCTTGCCAATTTTAGAAGCTATGGCTTGTGGCACTCCAGTCATCGGCACTCCTGCAGGTGCGGCTCCGGAACTACTTGCTGGCGGGGGTGGCATACTTGTCAAGCCAGAAGACCCAGAGGATATGGCAAAAGCGATCGAGCAAATTTGTCAGTTGTCTGATGCCGAATGGCGCGCCATGTCCGAGACTGCTTTGGAAACGGTGATAAATTATACCTGGGAGGATGCAACTAATCTCTTCGAGGCGGCACTGTACGCTGCTTTGGAACGTCAAGCACAATTAACGAACAAGACGTAAAATTGAGGTTGATTAAAAAGATTGGGGTTGGGCGATCGTTTAAGCGAAAATTTTTATCGGGCACATTGAGTTGTCTTTCTACAATTTTACAGCCAAACAAGACCTATGGTTGCATTAATCCCAGTTGCTATGTTCGGCTTCATTCCCCTCGTTCTTTACCTGTTTGTGAGGTTTCCGACTCAACGGGCACTCATTATAAGTTTTGTGGGAGCGTGGCTGTTTTTGCCACAAGCTTCTTATCCCATCCCCCTATTGCCACCGTATACCAAAATATCGGCAGCTTGCTACGGTATTTTTCTGGCTACTATTGTCTACGATACTGGACGCATAACCTCTTTTAAGCCCGGTTGGCTGGACGTGCCAATGGTAATTTGGTGTTTGTGTCCCATTGTTTCACAGGTTAGTAATGGCGGCAGCCCGATTTCTCCGACTGTCAACCAAATCGTTACTTGGGGTCTGCCTTATTTTTTAGGACGCTTGTATCTGGGTAGTTTAGATGGGCTGCGACAATTGGCGATCGGGATTTTTGCAGGTGGGTTAGCCTACATTCCTTTTACTTTAATTGAAGGGATTAAGGGTCCACTTTTGCACCAAATGGTTTACGGCGTCAATGCCTTTGACGACTGGGGTCAAGCAAGGCGTATGGGCGGGTGGAGACCGGTAGTATTTATGCAACACGGTTTGATGGTGGGCATGTGGATGATGACAGCCGCCTTAATTGCTGTTTGGCTGTGGCAAACTGGGACGCTCAAAAAGTTTATGGGTCGTAACATCAAGACTTTAGCAATTATATTAACTATCGCTTTTTTCCTGTGCCGTTCTACTGGCGCCTACAGTTTATTTGGAATGGCGTTGCTTGTATTATTCTCGGCTAAGTGGTTTCGCACTTCTTTGCCCCTGCTCTTTATAATTGGATATATAGTGTTTTATCTGTACATAGCGGCATCGGGTCAATTTTCGAGCAAAGACGTGATTGATTTCATCACTCCAATATTTGGCGAAGAACGAGCCGGCTCTCTGAAGTTTAGATTTGACAATGAAGAGATATTGGGGGCAAAAGCGCGGCAAAGATTGCTTTTTGGCTGGGGTGATTCCGGCGGAAACCGCGTGTACGACGGGTACGGTGAAGATATATCGATCACCGACAGCTTATGGATTATTGCATTTGGCGTCAACGGTGCAGTCGGTTTGGTTAGTTTATTTTCTTCCTTGTTACTTCCTGTTATCGTCTTTTCCCTGTTCAAATATCCCGCCAGAACCTGGTCTAATCCCAAAGTAGCGCCCGCTGCCGCCCTGGGAGTAGCCTTAACTATGTACATGTTTGACTGTGTTTTGAATGCTATGACTAACCCGATTTTTGCGCTGATTGCTGGAGGAATATCGAGTCTTGTCTTAAAAGCTCCAGAAAGTCTTAAAAGCAAGAAAACCAGTTCGCTACCAAGAAGACAGTCGCTGGTTCATCAAAAATCAGGATGATTTTCATGAAGGCGAGCGTCGGTTCACTTCAAGCTGGAAACTATACTTGCCTTCCCTCGATACAAAAACTAAAAAATCTACCACTTGTGGATGAAATCCAGTTCGGAAGTTGCAAGATATTTCTCACTAGGTTAAAATTTTAGTCTCATAAACTCTTTTTTACATTCATTTGCAATGCTTCAACAAGTAAGCTGTTGTGCATTTAAAATGCGTGTTTCAGAGGTTGAAACCCTTTACTGGCTTAGATAGCCTCGAAAATTTAAATGATGAACAGCTTATGAGTACAGGATGGCTTTTTTCTTGAGACTGTGTTACCAGTTATAAACTTAAAAAGGGGCTTTATACACTTTTTCTAAAACGAGCTAATTCTTTACATAATCTTTAAAAACCCTCACTAGACAGGCAGGGGGTAGGAGGATATACTGAGAAAATTATGTTTACTGAAGCACCCAGGTAGTTAAAACACGAAACTGTATTGTGGGTTATAATAGTTTGAGTTGTAGTTTAATATAAAGCGGGAAGGGCATCATAAATGAAAACAGTTAATTTATTGAATGTCTCGATAGATAACTTGTCAATCACAGAGTTGTTTGAAAAACTCGACGGCGAAGGTGGTGTCGTATTTACACCCAATGTAGACCACTTGATTAAGTTGCAGTATGACCGCGACTTCTATGAAGCTTACAATACATCTACTTATAGAGTCTGCGACAGTCAAATATTGATGTATGCCTCCAAGTTTTTGGGTACTCCTCTCAAAGAAAAAATTTCTGGTTCGGATTTGTTCCCTGCATTTTATATGTATCACAAAGATAACGAGAAGATTAAAATATTTTTGCTAGGAGCTGCTGAAGGTATTGCTAGGAAAGCTCAGGAAAAAATTAACCAAAAGATTGGTAGGGAAATAGTGGTGGAAGCACTTTCTCCTTCTTTTGGCTTTGAAAAAAATGAGGAAGAATGTGAAACAATAATTGACGCGATCAATAAGTCAGGAGCGACAGTTCTGGCTATAGGAGTGGGAGCGCCCAAGCAAGAGAAGTGGCTGGTTAAATACAGAAGCAAATTAACATACGTCAAAATTTTCTTAGCCGTAGGTGCAACCATTGATTTTGAAGCTGGTTGCAAAGCCCGAGCTCCCAAATGGATGAGCGAAGTCGGTATAGAATGGGCGTACCGACTGTTAAGTGAACCGAGAAGGTTGTGGAAAAGATATTTGATTGAAGGTCTGCCTTTTTTCCGATTAATCTTAGAACAAAAATTAGGGTTTTATAAAATGCCTTTCATGGAAAGCAAAACCAGCCAGCTAGAATGGAAAGGTGGCTCCTAAAAAGGTTAGCCACAAATCTGTAGCGTAAATTAAGCTGAGTATCGGAGAAAGTTAGTTTGACTTCAAGGTAAGACTGATGCAATCTGTGGATAGTCCGATCGCACTTTCTCTCAAAATAAGTCATTTTTGCTTTCAAGTCCAGGTAAAATCGGAAAGAAACCTTTTGTGAAAAATCCTAATTAGGGATGCAACTGATGAATCTGCCTTCTTTCTTGTGGTTGTGGAAAATAGCGGCTTGGTCAATGGGTGTTTCCCTGTTGGCTTATGTGTTGCTGGCCGTTACTGGAACGTGGATGTTTGTGGCTCGCAGTACCAAACAACCGCGCCCAAAATGGCTGCGTTTCTTTCATTTAGCCACTGGTGCGGGGATGGCAACTTTGGTAATTTTACTACTGGGAATTGGTGTAGTCGGTACCCTAGGATATTACGGCAATTTGGGTCACTCGGCTCATTTACCGGCGGGATTAGCTGTTGTTGCTTTGGTATTGGTTTCTGTTGGAAGCGGTCTGCAAATTGGTCCTAAACATCCTTGGGCGCGCCCCCTCCATATCGGCACTAATTTGGCTTTGTTTGGGGGATTTGTGACTGTGTTGCTCACAGGATGGACGATAGTACAAAAGTATTTGCCAAAAGTTTGAAACCTGTCTATTTGACCTCAAACTATACCAAATGTGTCAGGGAAACCATATATGTAAGGTGCGCCACAACGCACCCTAGGTTTAATTTTTTTGCGTGAGTCCGCTTTTTGTGATGAATTCTAAAATATGCTGCGCGGTAATCTGCGGCTTTTCTAAGTGGGGAACGTGCCCGCAGTCGGGTATCCAAATTAGTTGAGAATTTGCGATCGCCCTTGCAAACTTTTCCGCATCTGCCGTCCCCAAAATTCGGTCTTGTTTTCCCCACAAAATCAGCGTCTCCTGCTGAATTTGCGATAACTTTTCCCCAAAACCTCCATAACCGCCACTTTTGGTAAACGCAATTAAAGCTTGATTCCAGTTGGGCATTTCCAAGTGCAAAGCAGCACAAGTTTGAGCGTCTTGAGAAGCCAAATTTTTATCGAAATAAGCATTGACGCTAATTCGCTGGCGAATTTTGGGATTGCGTAAAAATGAAGTTGCTAGATATCCTAAAGGAGGAATTAAAAACTTTCCCTTATTAGAACTGATGGCAAAACCTGCGCTATCTATTAACACTAATTGTTTCACAGCTTCGGGATAATTGAGAGTGAAATCAATTGCGGCTGCACCTCCCATTGAAGCACCGACTAAGATGACAGGCTGCGAAATTAGCGTTTTCCAAAAATAGTAAAGGTGACTTTCAATTGCCCTAGCGCTGAATGCTAAACCAGGCGCTCTTTCTGTAAACCCGAAACCCAACAAATCAACCGCCCAAGTTTCATTTTCGGCAGCCAGCAGCGGCAACAGACGGCGGAATTCAAACAAGGAACTGTCGAAGCCGTGAATTAGCAAAATGGGTGTGTTGCCGCTGCCTTGGCGCACGTAGGTTGTGGCAATTGGCCCAGAAGATAGGGGAGTTGTAATTGCCTCCCGTTGAATGCTTTGGGCTAAGGCAATTGAGGTAGATTCTGTGAGTTGTGCGATCGATTTTGGGAGAAAAGTTGCTGGCATAATTCTTGATAAATTGTGAATCGGTAGGGGCGCTGCCACTGTGTTCGCCCTAACATTTAAGTATATATGCTTGCTCGATCGCTATTTTAGGAGTTGGGGCGAGTCATTAAAATTTGATCGATACTCAGTATCCCTCAGCCCAGGCTTATAGCCTTTCTCAGAAATATGAGGTATGATGTTACTGACACTCATTCATGAGGGTCAAACAGAGAACACACGATC
>NZ_JAUBPS010000036.1:0-67258 GCF_036700865.1 Microcoleus sp. S13C4 | reverse complement strand
TTGATAGTTGACCTTCATAAAAAATCCCTTAATTTTCTGACCTGACATTGTAGCACTTATTTGGCAAAATGGTATTACTTGTAAGGTGCGTCTTTTGAGACATTTTGAGTAGAGGGAAATGTCTCGCTGGCTGAGTCACCTTACAAACCTAATTGCCATAAAAAATTTTCTGCTGTAACTTTAATGCGCGGCAGCGACAGTAAAGCATCGTCCAAACTGCTAAAAGTTGACCTATATGATACACCAAAAATATACCCACTCGCTCCAATTAAATGCGCTACAATTGGATCGACATCCCCGTAAGGATAGGCAAAACATTTAACAGATTTCTCTAATCCCCGTTCCAATATAGCACGGGATTTCGCCCCCTCCCGCACAATTTCTGTCGGCGACAATGCAGTCAGAGGTTGATGAGTAGCAGACATAGAACCGAATTGAATCCCTGCATCTCGCAGTTGCAAAATTTCCGGCCATCCCATTAACTGCACTTCTTCAACTTCGGCTTTTTCCCAACTATTTGTCTTTCCTATCGACTCCGCTACAAGAAAAACAGTCGCTGTAAAATCAAAGCGTTTTAGCAGAGGCCAAGCATATTGGAAAAAGTCGAGATAGCCACCGTCAAAAGTCATCAATACAGCTTTACCGGGTAAAGGAGTTTTATCCCGTTTCGCACTTTGCCAATTTTCCCAACTCGCAGTATAATAACCGCGATCTTTGAGATACTGCAACTGTTGTTCCAAAACCTGCGGAGTAACTGCGTCTAAACCGTCAGTGGAAATGCGGCGGTAGGCGAGAATCGGCAGCCTTTGTGTAACGCCATGATTGTGAAAAAATTGAGGTTTCCCTGAGTGAGAAACTTCTCTATACGGCGATTTTCGCCCCATGATTTCCGGTGCGTAAAATACTTGCTTTGGAAACTCGTTTTCTTGGGGAATTTGCATTGTCGGTTCCCCCGCGATTGCCGCGGCTGACTCGATTTCCGGCAGCGCCGCCACCGGGAGTGAGGCGCGGCGGCTGACACTTGTCCCGATCGCACCCTCGTGCCTGCCGAAGATCACCGCATTTGGCGGGTAAATGCCCCCAGCACCCGCTGCATTCAAACTCTCGGGCAAATCCGACCTTTGTTGAGCACAAGAGGCTAAGCGCGATCGCAGCCATTGCTTGCCGTTGAGCGGTTTTCCCAGCAAAGCTTCTCGCACGGCGGCGACGCACAACTCAAAACCAATATTTCGAGTAATTGTCGATCGCAATTTTTGAGCGGAAACAAAATTATTTTCCACCGCAACAGTGACAATACCGACAGCAACGCCGCCTATTTTCACCAGCACGTCTATTTCAGAAAGCGCAACTTTTATATTAGCAAATTCCTCGCTAACTTCTACATCAATCAAATCTCTTTCGAGGGTAATTGTTGAGACTTCCTCAGCTATTTCTGGATTGTAGAAATCCTCCAAATGCCAATGCGGACGCCCCCATAATTCTTGCAAAAATAGGGTCCAGTCATTTTTTTTGTGCAATGGTTGCAGCAAAGTTTCCCACAATCTATTGCCTTTTTCGCAGCGATTGCGTTGAAAGAAGCGATCGAGAATTGGCCAAGCAAACTGGGCTGCAATCGCATCCGCCAACACCGAACCCGCAACCATGCCATCGCAGACTGGCAATTCAACAATACCGAGTTTAATTCCTTCTAGTTCGATCGTACAGCACAGGCGATCGGATATTGGTAAAGCGTAAATATCCGAAATTGGTTCGCTCACTTCCACCGCAACTTTCCAGGTAATTTCACCCTTGACTTGCTTAATCTTATCTAAAATATATCTGATTTGATTGCTTTTAAAAGTTTTATGATATTTGTGAATCTTATTACTTTTAATCTCTCTTTCGATCCCTTGGTGCCAAGGTTGATTTAAACTGAGATAAGCCGCTTTTTCTTGATAAAATTCCAGCATTCTATCATCATATTCAATTCCCATAAAATGACAAAGTTCTTCTAACTTGTTGACTTTATTATCTAGAATGTCCTCATACTTGACTAATATATGATTAGATTTTTTAGCATATTTGTGACTAATTAACCTCGCCTCCTTCCAGCGATGGATACAGTGGTTTAAATCCCAACCAGGTCCCCACAACTCATGAGAAGTCCTAGTAGCCTCATGCAGAGATGCTATTGTATCCATACTGTTTCGCAAAATATGTATAAATTTAGCATCCGGCAAAAAGCGCTGTATATCCTCAATAAAATATAGGTGTTCCGGCGTTTTTTCCAACCAAATACTTTTGTTTTGTTCCGCCGCCAAACCATCCAAAACTCCGACAAACCAACTAACTTTTGCTGCCACAGTCTGACTATCATCAAAACCTTGCAAAAGTTCAGGGCGATTAATTTCATCCTTAAAGAAAGCTTCCATCCTACCAGGAAACTTTCGCGCAAATCTTTTGTACAGTAGATATTGAAAAAACTTAGATTCAGGGAACTTTCGCGCAAATCTTTTGTACACTAGATATTGAAAAAACTTAGATTCAGGAAAAGAAATAACTTCAGGATGAGCGGCTAATAAACTTTGAAGCATGGTTGTGCCACTTCTCGGACAGCCTACTAAAAATATGCGTTTCATTTTTATACTTTATAAATTGTTTGTGGATGCGATTTTTTTATGAACCGCAGAGAGCGCAGAGGACACAGAGGAAGAGAAGAAAGAGGTATGATTCATGTTCCTCTCTGCCCCAAGAGCGGTTAAAACTCTTTTCCTAACTCCAACTAAAATCCTCCTTCAACAAATCAGAAAGTTCTTGATTGTAAGGTTTGAAATAATTTGTTAAGTGTTGTTCGATTTCCGCAGGTATTTTGCTGTAATCCTCGACATTATTAATCTCATATTCTTTACTTGCACTCGCACTAATGTCCAAGAAATCTAACACTTCCGAAAAGACTTTGCCTGTATTTGCGTAAAAATCTTCGCTCTTGATAATTAGCAACTGTTCCCTCGGAAAATAGTCGAGCCAATTTTTGATTTGTTCTACATAAATTCCCCGCGACAAATAGGAATAATGCTGATGATTAAAACTGTAATAATTTTCATCGGCTTTAATTTTTTCAATCTCACCTTGGAGTCTATCAGGTTCAGAAGCGATCGCCTTTTCAAAATCCAACTTTTCGCAGCCACTCGCCACTTCTAAATGATAGTGCATCCACGCTCGTTTTAGCGGGTTTCGCAGCATCACAATCAGCTTAACATCCGGGAAACACTTGTAAACTCGCTCTGCCACCAAAGGATGATAAATATAGTAACCAGTCATCTCCCACAGCAGTTCTTTTTCACCAGTTACAATGCGAGTCAACTGTTTGCTGTACCACTCAACACCACGCTCAAAATTTAAATCAAAAAAGTGGATGTTCCGGGAACCTTGTTTGATAATTTGCAAGTGATTTTCAAGATGGCTGTATAGAGATTCCGTGCCGCAGTTTTGAGCGCCAATAATTAAAAAATTAGGTTTTTGATGATTTTCCAACTGAGTCGAAATATGGGGGTAGCCGGGATTATTCTTATCCAAATCGTAAGTTACAGTGGCTGGTTCGGGTAAATCCAGAAGTGGCATTTTGCCCTCAAATTCCCAGCGGAAGGGCGGACAAAGAATCGTTTTTTGGTTTACAGTCGATCGCACGTACAGCGGATAAACCTGCCAATGATAATCGTAGGCGTAAGCCAAAGTTTCCTCGTAAACCCCAGCATTCACGTAATACTGACCGTTTCCTAAATCCAGCCTATCTATTTGCAGCCGGATTTTGCCTTTCCCTTTCACCAGCGGGAGTAGTCTGCCCATTTGATTCGTATTAGTCTCAAAACAACTTTGACCATCATCCCTGCTGATTGTCACGGCAAAAACAGCAGCAGCAATTTCCTGCGACACCGAATAATAGATTTCAATGCTAATAGCATCACCACTATCTATTTCTGAATCAGGCCACACTTTGACATCGGTAATTTCTACTTCCAAAGAACCGAAGCGATTCTGATTACCTCGCAGTGACGAGCCGCTACTCGTAGCTTCAGCAGCAGGGAGGGGAGTGCGATTTTCTGTGGACGATCGCATTTCTGACAAATACTGACCCACGACCACTTCCGGTTCCCCATAAGCCACGATTTCACCTGATTTCAGCCACAAAGCCCGATCGCACATTTTTTGAATTTGCGATGCGGTGTGAGAAATCAAAACAATCGCACATCCTTGATTCTTAAACTCAGTTATCTTATTCAAACATTTAGTTTGAAAAGCCACATCACCAACCGACAAATGTTCATCAACTAACAGCACTTCTGGATCGGTATGCACCGCCACCGAAAAAGCTAGCCGCATTTTCATCCCCGTACTGTAAGTCCGCATCGGGCTGTCAATAAACTGTTTTAACTCTGCAAATTCCACAATATCGTCAAACCTGCGCGCCACTTCCCGGCGAGTCAAACCGGCCACCACCGCACCCACAAACACGTTTTCTCTGCCCGTTAGATCCGTGTGAAAACTCGCACCCAAATCCAACAAGCCGCCAATTCTGCCGTTAACTTTAATAGATCCTTCCTCAGCCCGGCAAATACCGCCGACCAGTTGCAGCAGCGTTGATTTTCCCGCACCATTCTTGCCAAGAATTCCCAGCATTTCGCCAGGAAAAACAGTAAAATTTATATTCCGCAGCGCCCAAAAACTCGCCTCCGGCTTCAGCTTCCACCAACCGGACAAAGCGGCTTCCATAATCGTATAAGGTTTCGCGGTAGAGTAGCGGTTAAAACGCTTACCCAAACCTTTGACAATAATTGCTTCACGCATTTACACTTCCTCCACAAAATGAGCGCTTTGCCGTCTAAAAATTCCCAGTCCGATGGGTAAAAGAGCCGCCACAACCAAGCTCAAAATTAACAGAGCCGACCAATCCGGCTGCATACCTTTAAGAAGTATGGCGCGGTAAGCTTCAATCAGGGGCACCATTGGATTTAAGTAATAAAAAATCTTAAATTTTTCCGGAACCCTGCTGATGTCGTAGAAAATCGGAGTCACGTAAAACAGCATCTGCAAAACTACTCCCAAAGTGTGCTGAGTGTCGCGGAAAGTGACATTCAAAGCGGCAAGGGGATAAGCAAAACTAACTGTCAAAACAAACTGAATAATCATCACCAGTGGCAAGAAAAATAGCACTGAATTCAGATGGAGACCATCAATTGCCAGAAAGATAATTAACACCGGCAAAGCTAACACAAAGTGAATGAGTCCAGTCATCGTCGTGACTACCGGCAAAATTGCCGAGGGGAAATTTGGCTGCCTGATTAGTGCCTTATGATTGGTAATTAATGCCGTTGATTTAAATAATACCGTTTGAGACCAATTCCAGATTAACAAGCCGCTGAAAGCAAAGGAAGAAAATTTTGGAATATTAAGGGGTACGACAGAGCGAAACAAAAAGGAAAATACAGCCAACTGTAACAGCGGACTGATTAAAGTCCAAGCAATCCCCAAGGTCGATCGCTTGTAAAGTAATTTCATATCGCGATCGACCAACACCCGCAGCAAATCGAACCAATGAGCCATTTTGCGCCGATAAAGCAGCGTTCCCACATTTCTCACCGCACACCTCCGGCAACTATCTGAGGTTCTGGCTCGGATGCCTCCCAGGGCTGAATCTTAACCAAATTCTGATTATCCACCAGGGTCAGCTTGTCAGCAATTGGTTCTAAAAAATCAGCTTCAATCAATTTTATTGCCATAATTACCATTGTTAATTTCTCTTTCTTTTAACTCTCAATTACTACTTAAGCTGTTCACCATTTAAATTTTCGATACTATCTAAGCCAGTAAAGGGTTTCAGCCTCTGCAACACCCAGTTTAAATGCTAAACAGCTTACTTACGATTAATTAAACGCTTACTTAATTACACCTCTATATTCTGTTTTTTCTCTCATCTAATTATGTCAGTTATAGGAAGAATTTTTCAGTTGTTTTTTGTCTACTACTGTAAATAACTGTAGATGTTGAAGTAGGGTGTTGTCAACTAAGCTCGGCTCAGAATGAGCAGCACTTTTGAGCATACCTTTAACCGCCATCGCCCCAGCCAGGGGTTCGGCAAAGTCAAGCGCCAGAATCGATCGCAAGTGAGCGCCCCGCAGTGGCTCTACACCGAATTGGGGAATGACGTGACCGACCGACAGTTCACCGTAACGGAGGTAAATGCCATCGGGTTTTTGCTCGTCAATGATTCGTTCTGCTGCTTCCCAACCTTCCTGCAAATCGATTTCAATTTCATGTCTTCCCAAGTCAGCATGAGCAGGCTCACCTTGCATAAAACTAAAAAGAGCCGATCGACTTTTCAACTCATCGATGACACCCCGCAAATACCAATAACCGCGCAATTTTGCCTGCAACCACCGCCAAGTTTTCCGCATCCGCAAGCTTTCGAGTAAATCAAGGGATTTCCTCAGTCCCAGAGCCAGCCAATCCACAGCAGCAGGCCAGAAAAACATGACCGCCACCAGAATTTTATCTAGCAGCGAGCAAGCAGTTTCGTAGGCTGCTATTGGCAGTATCGGTCTAAGTTCCGGGTGTCGGTGGCCGAGCAAAACATCCGATCGCCCTTCCTGACGAAATCTGCCCAAAGAGCGATCGAGGTTGTTAGTTTCGTGTTCGTAGTGATACCCGACTGCATCCGGTGCCACCGCAAAAGGTACATTTGCTTTGAGCAAGCGCAAGGCGAACTCGTAATCTTCATAGGCAGTACCCGGGCCGAAGGCAGAATCGAAGCCTCCGGTGCCAGCAAACAGTTTTATATCAATAGAAAGGTTGCCACAGAGCAAATCTTGATAAGTGTACCGGTGAGTCGGCTTGCTCATCTGGTAAAACTTTTCCTCCCACCAAGTCCGCACTTCTACGTCAAAAAAATTAGTCCTGGATTGCAACTGTGGCGGATAAGGATCGATCGCGGCGCAGCCCGGACGTTCTCGATGAACGCGCCCGTGGTTTTCGACTAAACACGGCATTGCTTCGATGTCATCGTCCAGAAACAACAGCAGTTGTCCAGTAGCCTCCGCTGCTCCAATATTGCGAGACATACCCACACTCCGGCAGTTGGCCTCAATTATGTGCATTTTAAAAGGAGCTTTGTAGTCTTGTAACATTGCTAAAGTATCGTCTCTGCAGCTATCTACGACTACCCTGACTTCGATGAGGTTCATCGGATAAGTCTGTGATTGCAGAGCATCTAAAGCCCGCCGCAGCGAAGAACTTCGGTTGTGAGTTATAAGAATGATGCTAAATGTTACATTTTCCATATTTACATTCGGAATTGGGAAGGGGGAATTCGGCGGAGTGAAGGGTTCGGGCATTGGGCCTTCTTAACTCATAACCAATAACTAACAACTAATAACTAATAACTAATAATTTATTCCTTAATTTTTTGCAACCACTTGCGAGACACAAAATAAGCCTTCCGGCCGCTAATGCAGCCCCGCAGTTGAGCTAACAGCAAATCACTAGGGATAGAATCCGGTTGCCTTCGCAAAGAAGCAATTAGTTCAGGAATTTGTATGTACCACAGCCATGACAAGGCTAACATAGGTACGCTGAATTCTCTGTTGACCACAAACAGCCGCGTCCAGAAAGCGTAGACTCCGATTCCGTAGCCTTGGAGCGTTTTTTGCAATTCTTCCCAAGTGCGCCGATGGCGGTGCCAGCTCAAGGCTCTCGGATCGTAGACGATGCGGTAGCCCGCGCGCAAAATGCGGGCAAACAGTTCGCAGTCTTCGCCGCCGACAGTGGGCGTTCCCGCCCCCAAAGCCTCGTCAAACAAGCCGATAGAGTCGATCGAACTTTTCCGCAAAGCCATACTCGCCGAAACCCCCACAGGAGCGACAATCAGCGGGTTGCAGTGCGCCCCATCAAAAATTCGGCGCTCAAAGCCCCGCCCGTGGGGGCTGTAGCGCTCGAACCATTCTTGCGCCTCGGTTTCCAGTTCCAAGGGCATCACCAGCCCCGTGACGCACATCACTCGCGGATCGCTAAAATTCCACAAGAGCGATCGCAGCCAGTTCTGATCGGGGGCAGCATCGTCATCTGTAAACGCTACGAATTCGTGTTTAGCTTCGCGTAAAGCTCGGTTGCGGGCAGCGCTGGAACCCGGTACCTCTTCGCGCACATAGCGGACTTGTGGGTAATTTTTGACCAGTTCCTTGGTAGCGTCCGTGGCCGGACAATTGTCAATAACTAAGTATTCCTGACCGTCGTCTGGGAGCTGCATCAACGCTTCTAGACAGCGGCGCAAATCTTCCGGGCGATCGCGCGTACAAACTGCTACTGTGGCGATCGGCATTGCCTGCAAGGGCCCGCGTTCATCCCATGCGAGGGCATCGTAGAGCCAATTTTTCCAAAGGTTCTCGCCTGCAGCATTCATCAGTATTTCCTGCAATTGAGCTCGCTCAATGCGACCTCCGACTACCGAAAGTAGAGCTTGACCGATCGGTTTTCCGTGCAGTCGAATTAAAACCAAGGCTTTGCTGTAACGCTCTTCAACCGTAATTTCTAACGGGAGTTTGGACATTTCCAGGTCAAGAATAGCTGTTGCCATTTTAGATTTTAGATTTTAGATTTTAGATTTTAGATTTTAGATTGCGAAAAAATCATATAAACTCCGTATATTACCGGATGTATTTTAGCGAAAATTGTTTTAGGGGATAGCAACTTCTCAATGCCATACTTGCCTAGCCTCAATCGCGAATCAAACATAAAGCCTTATTTTTGTTATTGCTTTTATTTATTTTTACTTTCGATGACCCGCTGATGTCAAGTTTTTTCCAACAGAATATTTGTCGTCTAACACCTTCGCTCGTTGAGGCTGGTGTCAATTGCAGGTGTTATGGGCCGTCGGCACTCTCCCAAGTCTCGCCATTAATGCCACCTCTAAAAACCAGATTTTTTGATAAAACCCGGTTTGTGCGATCGAGCTCATTTCAGCTTTAATTGCGATCTGGTACTCTTCTCTTAAACCTACGCAACAATTAAACACTCTCGAAATTAAAACTTTCGCCAGTAGTAATTATTCTCTAACAATCCCAAGCCCTTTGTTAGAATAATGACGCCGCCCCTTAAAAAATATTTCTTTAAAATCTAAAATATACCTAATTGCGCCAAAACCAATAATATTATGTATGTCTTGTATTGGTCGTTTGAGCAAGAATGCCTCCTATACAAAACACTGTATGAGTTCAAGGCTCGACCCACATTAGCTATCTTTTTACCTACTTATTTAACAGACATAAATGAGCTGAGCGAGTCCAACCCATACCACGTGAAGTGAAGCAATATTATTCATTTAAAATATTTAATGATGGCTATAAATACCGACATTTCAGCAGGTTAAATAAGTCAGTGTCGGCTTCATTCGTTAATAAACTAAACTCTATAAACTACTGGTCTCTATAGGTTGAAATTGCCAGAACGACGAGGCTCAGTCACTTATCTAGAATTTGTGCCAAGCGCAGCAGTCATTTGCTGACAACAGTCAAAAAACTGGAATCTAGCACAACTTCCATGATAATATTCGAGAACTACGATGTGATGTTTGACTTAAAACCAAGCTATTACATTCTGTTTAAGCCGCCACGGGTTAGCTGACAAACAACTCAAAAACCCCCCCCAAAAAATACCCAAATGATAAAAAAAACCGAAGATTACAGACTGGTTGTAGACTCATAGACCTGAGATTATTTCGGGCAAGTTAGTGGGATTTTTACAGGATAAATATCCTCCATTGTCGGGGGATTGATCTGGCTATGTTTGGGGTCAAACAAAAAAACACATCGTTTTTCGTTTTGTCCCCTAGTCAAGGAGCGGAGTAAAGAAACCTATTATGGGGGAGTCAGCCGATTTTAGGTTTGAGTTTTGAGACTTCGGCGAGACGTTGGGCGAGCCTTCGAGTTGCACTGAGTCGAACGATTTGAGATTTACTCCACAGATGAATCTGGAGCTTGAACAAGAGTCTAAAACTTTGGGCTGCGGGCGATTCCTGTCGGAAACTTGTATCCGTTTTTGGGCGGGGTCAGAAAGCCATTTAAACTCTCTCCTCCATAGCCACAAGGTTTGCTTAAAAGAATGTATCAAACTTTTACAAAAAAACCGAGCAAACTCATAAAGTCTCTGTCTGCCCGGACAAAAACAGTTAGCTAGCCCGATGCTGGTTCTCCGTTTTTCAGATTGGACTATACACCGCCCTCACACCCCTAAAAATGAAGATTTGTAAAGTTTTATCAAGATGTTTGGGCTTCTGAATTAAAATCTTCTCATAAAAAAGACTAGCTTTTAGCAGGCGCAAATTGTGGAAAAAGATTTACAACTCAGAATATGAGATCGAGTTCGGTACTCTTACATGGTGCAATAAAATGTAACTTTTGATGCAAGAACCAGTAGCCTGAACTTTGCCGAAGGTCGAATGCCCGTCGTGCCAATGCCTTCGGAAAATCGCTTTCTTGGCGCTGCATCAAATCTTAAGTGCAGTTACTTTCCTTGCACCAGAGCCGGAGCCTTCGAGCAAACATTTAGCTCCAGGGCTTACGCACCACAACTTTAGATAAACCTGGTTTTTTGACCGGGAGCGAGGGCGGCAACAAAGTGTTTTCGTCCATCAAATCCGGTTTCAGCGTCCTAGACTGAACTCGATCGAATGAATGCAGTCGCAACCGATGTTTAAAAGTGGCGATACTGCAAGTTGCGTGCAAAGCAGGGAGCTAACCGCAGTGATGGATCTCGATTGTTTACCTTACGGCGCAGGCCACGCACAGGAAGGGGTCTGTCTGCTAGTCCGAATGGGGCCGCACCGCATTTTACTCGACTGCGGTGTAGAGGATATTGCACCCCTGTCAGCGACACTAAATCGATCGCTGCCAGCCGATTTTGTGGTGTGTACCCACGCCCACTCTGACCATGCCAGAGGTTTGCTAGCACTCCATCAATCTTTCCCCCACTTGCCAATTTACGCCAGCGAAGTGACAGCGCGGCTGCTACCGCTCAACTGGCCAGAACTGGCTCAGCAGCCAGAGTCGCGGTTCTGTGAGGGACTGCCCTGGCACTCGCCCCTCGAAGTGCGCCCTGGACTGAGCGTGCAGTTGTTCCCGTCGGGCCATTTGCCCGGAGCGGCGACGGTGCTGCTCACTTATGCCGCCCCGCACCGCACCTACACAGTGGTTTACACCGGCGACTTTTTTCTGTCCAATTCTCGTTTGGTGGAAGGTTTGCCCCTGGGAGAACTCAGGGGCATGAAGCCGGATGTGTTAATTTTGGAAGGCAGTTACGGCACGGCGCGCCACCCTCACCGCCGACAACTGGAAAATCAGTTAGCCGATCGCATCCACCGCGCCATCGCCGACGGGTACTCGGTACTGCTGCCCGCGCCCGCGCTCGGTTTGGGTCAAGAACTGCTGATGCTGCTCCGCAGTCACCACTACTTTACTGGCCGCGACTTGGATATTTGGGTGGACGGCACTGTTGCCGACGGGTGCGACGCTTATCTGGAACTGTTACCCCAATTTCCCACTGCCGTCCAAAATTTTGCTCTGCACCAACCTTTATTTTGGGACGAAAGAGTGAAACCCCGCGTCCGCCGGCTCTGTGCCGAACAGCGCCCCGGATTGGGTTCCACGCCCTGTATTGTGATTACTGACCAAATAGCTGATTTGGCTTTGTATGTTGCCGATCACACAAATCCTTGGATTTTGCTCGCACCTCAAAAACCCGGATATCCCGTCACCGACTGGCTGGCCAACAGGCCCGAATCTGGAGTCAGAAGCGTCGAAACTTATCTGCTAGCCGAACACAGCGACGGGCCGGGGACTACCCAGCTCATCCACAATTTGCGTCCCCAGCACGTAATTTTGCTCCACGGTTCCCCTGCATATTTGGCTGACTTGGCTAACTTGGACGAGCTGCGAAACCGCTACCAGTTGCACACTCCGGCGGCCGGAACACTGGTCGAATTGCCGATCGGGGAAATGTTTTTGCAGCCCGCTATCCCGGAAACTAACTATGAGGGAGAACTCAGCGAATTGGGCACAGAGGTAGCAATTAGCTTGCCGAGTCCGATTACAGCCGATCCTCGGTGGGCTAATTTTGCCGATACCGGTTTGGTAGAAGCGCGCTGGCAAGGCGAAGAACTGGTACTGCGCGGCATCTCCCAGCGGGAACTCCTTTTTCAAGGCAGCGCCGTTCAAGCCAACCTGGAATGCTGCGGTAATTGTCAGCACTACCGCAGCCAGCGCTGTTGGAACCAGTCCAGTGCTTTGTTTGGCTTTAAAGTAACCCCCGACGGTTACTGTCCCGTGTTTAAAGCGATACCGGAGTCGGAACTTTTCCTAGATGGCGAAACAGACGGCGAATAAGCTGTCGAGTACCTAGAAACCACCCGGCAGGCCAAGAAAACAAAAAAACAGTCCTAGACGCACCCAGACAAAAAACCCTGTTTCAGCAGGGCCAGGGTGTCGCGCATTGAATTTTTAAACTACTGTGTACTTAGGCTGTTGTCGCGTGGGCAGCATATCCCGCCATCAAGCTTAAATTTAAAGGCAAAATAGCTTATGTGGTCACAACCCAGAATATGTTTCGCCTAAACCGGGTTTTTTGCATAATTTCTCCACAAAAAAGGGAGAAAAGTCGTTTTCTTTTCCCCCAAGTTTTCCTTGTGCCTCAAGCGCCAGCTCAAAACTATTCCAAATTCGAGTCCGGGTAGTGATTGCGAATTTGTTCGGCTTCGGGACAATCGTCAGAAACTAGGGGTTCGCAGTTAGTTCGGGATACCGAAGCCAACTTCTGGGACACAGCTCCAATACTTTCGAGACGCACCATTTCTTCCCAGGAGCTGATTTCGTCTTCTTCGTCGGTTTCGTAGCGCAGCGTGACTAGATCCCCTTCAATATCTAGGATACGAGCGCGCTCTATCCAACGTTGCTGATCTCGAAGAAAAATAGAAACCTCACGACCATCACAACAGAGTTGATAGATTTTGCGCTGTAGCATTTGTCAGTTCTCCTGCGCAGTGTAACTTGCTTAAAATATGGCCTGTTTACCGTAACGTACTTTGGGTTTTACATCGGAAGGCACAGCCGTGTGGACTGGCCAGTTTCACGTTTTCCGCAACTTTGGTACCGATGGGAGTTACCAAATTTGATTTTACCACCAAATCTATCTAGTACGCCATTTATCCAATTACAGGTTGTGCAGCCAGTGGCATCCCTCGTGAGAGACATTTGCCAGCCGAGATCGAAGCATTAGGACTTGACGACGGCACGCGATTAACAGCGACAATAACAACAGACTCTGCCTCAAAAATCTCGCTCTCTTTTGCCTCAAGTCCCGCAGAAATGTATTGTCTCGACGTTTGTTTTATCGCTCACCAACGCCTCTTGGCTCAATCTCAAATCTTAAATCTCAAAGCGAAAGCTTTAAAGCGACACTCAAACAGCGACAATAAAAACAGGCTCTGCCTCAAAAATCTCGCTCTTTTCTACCTCAACTTCCCCAGAAACCTTTTGTTTCGACGTTTGTTCTGGCCTTGAGTACCCTCTGTGAACTCAATCTAAAATCTAAAATCTAAAATCTCAAATCTCAAATCAACAGACTGGAGTGTGATAAAAATCACTGACAGCAGGCAGCCCCTAAATGTAGAAAATGGTGGCGGCCAACAACTAGCTTCAAAACGGGCAGCGGAACCTGTGGCGGTTAAGCTAAAAGAATTGCGGTTCCGTTCAAAACAAATTGGAGTCATTGCTCGTGCGTATTAAGGAGGCTAATTGATGGTGTACGCAGAAAATTGGTCGCAGCCGTCTATCTTGGAGCTAGCGCGATCGGGCAACTTTCAAGCCCTGAATTACTGGATTGACAGCTTGCTGCGCCCCGAAGGGATTTATGCCCGCGTCGAACAGGCTCAGGCCGGCTGCGTCCAAATCCTCGTAGAATTCCAGCGCGAATTTGCGCCAGATAGTACATTACTCGGCAGCACTATCCGGGAAGGCTTAGTCAAATTTATTTGCCACCAACTCTGGAGACTCAACTCGCCAGCAGTAGAAGGAGTGCGAATTCACGCGCGCTTGGCTGGGGATGCAGACATTCTCTGGAAACAGTCAGTGCGAATTGTGACTCCAGCAAACCGCCAGCGGCGGCGTTACCGTTCCCTACCGATCGTCGATTGGGTTAAATTTAAAACGTATCGTTCTCTGCTGCTAGTGGGATCGGCACTTGCCTCATTTATTTTAGGGTGTTGGGTCAGCTACCACGAGGCTATAACCCTGCAGTTAGTATCTCCAGTATCCGGCTACCAGCAAACTGCGGTAATGTCGGGGCCGCCTCCAAAACGTGCGGATACGGTGCAAGCGGCCTTAGAAGTGGTACCAGTAGTACAGCAAAAGCAAGTTGCTAATCCTTACGACCCAACAGTAACGCTGATGTTCGGAGGAAATGTGAATCTATCGGATGCACTCGGAGCATCTGCTGCCAACGATCACCAATGGGCTTTCGCCAATATGGACGAGTATCGGCAAGCAGATGTGGCGATGGTTAACCTAGAAAACTCCCTGACTCGCTCTACATTGGGGTCGGGCAAAAAACAATTAAATTTTAAAGCCGATCCAGAAGCGGTGAAAGTATTAACAGCCGGAGGAGTGGATATTGTCAATCTGGCAAATAGCCGCGCTATGGATTACGAGGAACCGGGGCTGGTGGAGACGATGAATACTCTAGATAATAGTGGGATTCAACACCTGGGAGCCGGCAGAGATATTAAAGAAGCGAGGCGTCCAGATATTATTGAAGTTAAGGGTCAACGGATTGCCTACCTCAGTTATTACGATGCCGAGCTTAACGTCGCTGACCAAGGGAAAGCGGGCACTAACCCCCGCCGTAACAATCGCGTGGCCGAGGATATTCGAGCTATTAGGGGTCAGGTAGACTGGATTATTGTTAATTACCACTGGGGAGTCGAATTGGCAGATTATCCGGGGGACTGGCAGATTGATTTGGCTCGGTTCACGATCGACCAAGGAGCTGATTTGGTAGTGGGACACCATCCCCAGGTATTGCAAGGTGCAGAAATTTATAAGGGCCGCCCGATAGTTTACTCGCTGGGTAATTTTATATTCGGCGGGAATGCTCGCAGGGATTACGATACCGCAGTCCTGAAAGTATCGCTCAAAGACAGGAATATGAAGGTAGAGTTTCTGCCTGTGGAGGTGAAAAAGTTTCAGCCGAAGGTGGTGAAGGGAGCCGCAGCCGATCGCATCCTCAAACGCGTCGAGCAAATTTCTAGTATTTTCGATCGACCGATGGGATCTTCTGTAGTTCTCGATGCCCTAGTCCAGCCAGGAGCGGCATCAAAAACTCCAAATTCTCCATTGCCAGGATCAGCAAAGAGCGGTACATACCAGCCCGGACGAGGTTCCGGGGGAACCTCGGGTGAAAGCAATCTGCCAAGCCCCGGACAACCCAAACCTACTTTGATTTTGCCGGCTTTGCCGGCTGCGCCCCAACAACCGGACAACTCCTCATTTTTCCCGAACGGGACAGGGCCTGCAATTGAATCAAACCCGCCTGCGAATCAAAATTTGCCGCGCATCTACCCCACTCAACCTCAAAATCCCAGCCGGGAACCAGAGCCGTTTACAAAAGAGCCATTCATCAAAGAACCGTTTATTTCGCCCCCATCTCCCAGTCAAGGAGCAGTGCCGAGTCCCCAAAGCTATCTTCCCCCCAGGGCTGTATCTTTTGAAGTCGCACTCAAACAGCAGCCCACCTCAGCGATCGTTCCAGGTAGCAGCAGCAAACGCTCCAAGCACCGGCTCGCCCTGCCTCCTATAGCTGGGAGCATTGGTTAGCCGGCAGGGGTCGGAGTGAGGATGCAGGGGGAGGATAGGGGCGGTAATGGGTGGAACATCAACATACCAGCGACCAATTATTAATGACCGATTTACTGACAACCAATGATCAATGACCTACTACCGATGACAAATGTGTTTGCGATCGCGCTCAAGCAAAAGCAGTACAAAACCTATATCCTCTCCGACGAAACCGCTAACTCTACTCTAGAAGTTGTGCCGGAACGGGGCGGTATTGCCACTAGCTGGCTGGTTGAAGGCAAAGAAATCTTGTACTTGGACGCGGAACGGTTCGCCAATCCCGATCTGACTGTACGTGGCGGGATTCCCATCCTGTTTCCCATCTGCAGCAATCTCCCCGACAATACTTACACGCACAAGGGAGTGGAGCGTCAGCTCAAACAGCACGGCTTTGCTCGAGACTTGCCTTGGACAATAGGCGAACAAGTTACGGAGGGTTGCGCCGCTCTTACGCTAATTCTCGATAGCTGCGACAAGACGCTGGCTGTTTATCCCTTTGATTTCCAACTAGCCTTCACTTATCAGATTAAAGGCAATTCTTTGGAAATTTTTCAGCGATACACCAATCTGTCTGCAGAACCCATGCCGTTTTCTAGTGGTTTGCACCCCTACTTTTTGGCGACGGACAAATCTAAGCTGCGCTTTGATATTCCGGGGATGCAGTACAGAGATCAGAACACCCATCAAAAGGGTTACTTCACTGGGGTTTTTGACCCGACGTTGGATGAAATTGATGTTTCCTTTGACGAACTCACTGGTCTTGCTGCTACTGTCACTGACGCGGCGAGCGGCTTGCGGCTTACCCTCAGTTACAACTCCAGCTATGGGAAGTTGGTTTTCTGGATGGTGAAGGGCAAGGATTTTTACTGTTTGGAACCTTGGACTGCTCCTCGCAATGCCCTCAATACTGGCGAACACATGATTTATTTGCAGCCGGGAGCGACTTGCCAGATGCTGGTTCGCATGACTGCAAATTTTATTTAAAAAACACTTGCTATTTCAAATGAGGGGTGCTACTATTAGAAATTGTGTGCGGTAACAATGTTTTCGCGGGTCGCTAGCTCAGCGGTAGAGCATTCGGCTTTTAACCGATTGGTCTCGGGTTCAAATCCCGGGCGACCCATAAAAAATTTGTGAGCTAAAAATTTTGAGTTTTGAGTGGAATGCTCGGAACTCAAAATTTTGTTTTTTGAACTTTTAAGTAAATCTGGAAAGATAGTGCGCGATCGGTGGCAAATTGTCTTAATATTATCGTAAGAATTGAGCTTGTTCAAAATTCACTGCCCAAAAATCACAAATAATTAGGAGGAATATCTATGGCGCTTGTACCTATGCGATTGCTGCTCGACCACGCGGCTGAAAATGGTTACGGCCTACCGGCTTACAACGTCAACAACATGGAGCAAATCCAAGCGATCATGCGCGCTGCTGACGAAACCAACAGCCCTGTGATTCTGCAAGCTTCTCGCGGCGCTCGCTCCTACGCTGGCGAAAATTTCCTGCGCCACTTGATTTTGGCAGCAGTTGAAACCTATCCTCACATTCCCATTTCCATGCACCAAGACCACGGCAATGCCCCCGGCACTTGCTATTCTGCCATGCGCCAAGGTTTCACCAGCGTCATGATGGACGGTTCTCTGGAAGCGGATGCTAAGACTCCCGCTAGCTACGAGTACAACGTTCAAGTTACTCGCGATGTGGTGAATGTTGCTCATTCGATCGGCGTTAGCGTTGAAGGCGAACTGGGTTGCTTGGGTTCTCTGGAAACAGGGATGGGCGAAGCAGAAGACGGCCACGGCTTTGAAGGTGCGCTTTCTCACGATCAGTTGCTGACAGATCCTGAACAAGCTGTGGATTTCGTTGAGCAAACCGGCGTTGATGCTCTAGCAGTCGCGATCGGCACTTCTCACGGCGCTTACAAGTTCACTCGCAAGCCGACTGGCGAAATTTTGGCAATCAGCCGCATTGAAGAAATTCACCGCCGCTTGCCGAATACTCACTTGGTAATGCACGGTTCTTCTTCTGTGCCCCAAGAATTGCTGGAAATCATCAACAGCAACGGTGGCAAAATCCGCGAAACCTACGGCGTACCTGTGGAAGAAATCCAAAAGGGTATCAAGTGCGGCGTTCGCAAGATCAATATCGATACTGACAACCGTTTGGCGATTACTGCTGCGGTGCGCGAAGCTTTGTTTGCCAAGCCCGATGAGTTTGATCCCCGCCACTTCTTGAAGCCGTCGATCAAGTATATGCAGAAGGTTTGTAGCGATCGTTATAACTCTTTCGGTTGCGCTGGTCACGGTACAAAAATTAAGCAAGTGTCTTTGGACGATTTTGCAGCTAAGTATGCTAAGGGCGAATTGAGCTCTTCTGCTAAGAAAACTGTAGCTGTTTAAGAATTTTAGGTTTTAGATTTTAGATTTGTCTAAAGTCTAAAGTTAGGATTGCCGGGTAGCTTTGAAGTTGCCCGGTTTTTGTTTTTGAGAGTTTATCAGCAATTGGGCTGAAAACCCCATCCTTTTAGAATGACTTTTTCTTGCCCTGAGTATATTGTATTATGAGAGCAAGAAGAGAGTTTAAATCCCATTGCGGGGAAAAGTGAATAGCAACTTATATCGAACTCAGGTTAATATTAAGTAAGCAACAGTTGAGGATGTAATTTATGAATACTGATTTGTTTCGCAAGATTACTCAAACACTCAAACAGCAATTTCCGAAGGCTACTGATGAATCTCTGATGCAAAAAGCGCATGAGATGTATGAAGCTGAAATGCAACGAAGGTCAACGCTTTCTGGATCTGAAAAGCTTCGCGCAAAACTTGAAGACAAACTTCTTTGAAAATTTCATTGGGAGAAACTGTCTGATCGTGACGCTGAAGACACCATATTTACTGTCATTGTGTAAGTCCTATTTGCAAAGATTCTGCTGCGGCGATCGCAGTTTCCCTATTTTTGCTTACAAGGAAGCTAATTTTCCTTGGAAATTCAACCGTTTGAATCAAAGGTGAACGAATGGCAAAGGTTATTGCAGTTACAGAAGCTATTAAAAGCCAAGAGGAGGCTGAATCAAGGTTGAATTTGAGCCGAACTGAGGATGAGGCTTTTTTTACAGAGTGGCAAGCCCAATTGCCAAGTCTCAGCGATTCTGAACAGACTGCTTTGGATACGCTACGACGCAGATTGCTATATCATAGGGCCGATGGAGAATTGTTAGAAGGGGCAGTGACTTTGCTGGTGGCATCACCTTTGTTAGAACTGGCGGGATTCTACGATCCACCTTTCAGGATGAAGGCTGAAGCTGCTATCGAAATTGCGATCGATGATGGGGAAGAAACCCTGCGCGGACGAATTGATATTTTGATTTTGCAGAATCAGCTTTGGGTAATGGTTTTGGAGTGTAAGAAGACTACGATTTCGACGCGATCGGCATTACCCCAAGCATTAGCATACATGATGGAAAATCCTGATTTGGATAAACCGAGATTTGGTATGTTGACGAATGGCGATGATGTGTTGTTTGTGAAACTCAAGGCTCAACCTACAGCCCAATACGGGTTATCGCGGGCATTTTCGATTTATACTGTGCGAAGTGAATTGCGATCGGCTTTTCAAGTCTTGAAGCATTTAGGGCAAGGCATCACTACCGTCTAAGTTACGGTGAAGGTATTGCCTCAGTACAGGTGAAACCGTGTAAAAATTTGTTTGTTGTTCAATCAAGCCGCGCCGCGATAGAGATTGCAGCGCATTTAGCAAATCTGAAGCCGGAATTATCTCATTTTCTAGCAATTTTGCCCGGTTGATTGGCTGGCTTTCTTTCGCTAACAAGGAGATTACTTGTTTTTCCAGTTCCGATAGGCGATCGTACTGCTGCTGCAAAATATCTTTCAAATCTTCGGGCAACAATATGGTATCATTTGGTAATAACTCTGTCACGCCTCCTCCCAAGTCTTGAATCAGATTCGCCACGCTTTTTAACCATAGGGGGTTGCCTTGGTAACGATGAATGAGTGCTTCACTGTTGTCGCTTTCTTCTAACCCATACTCTCTCAGAATTTCCCGTGCGGCTGCGATGTCTAAACCTTTGAGTTGTAAGGTACGAATGGCAGTATTTTGGTTCTTAACTTGAGTCACTTCTCTCGGCTGTTCCCAACCGATTAACAGAAAGCAGCTTTGATGGGATAATTTTTCTATTTGTTTGAATAAAGTGCGATAGTCTTCGTATTCTGGTTTATATTTTCCTGCCAGTTCGCCGCTACAGAAAAGGTTGTGAACGTCATCTAAGACGATTAAACAGCGATGGTTTTGTAAATACTTAATCAGGGGTAAGCGTTTTTGGTTTGTTGGGGATGAATCTTGTTTTTCGGAATGGGAAAAAAGCTGTGTTAGGTTAGATTGAAATTTATCGATGGTGGGGAACTCGTCTAGTGTGTACCAAACTGCGTACTCAAACTCGTCTTTAATTTGTTGCACGAGTTGCACAGCTAAGGTGGTTTTGCCGATACCGCTGATGCCGGTGAGGGTGATAAGGCGACAGCGTTGTTGTAAAATCCATGTGGTGAGGGTGTGGAGTTCGGGAGTGCGATCGTAGAAATCACGCAACTCGGGCATTTCGCTTAAATCTTGATGCGAAGTTTTAGTTGGTTTTGAGTTAGATGTTTCCTCATTTGGTGGGTGTGAGTTTGGTATATTTGGCGGGTGTCTAGCTTCTCCACAGATGTTAACGCTGTTAATTTGCACCGATTCTTCTTGTGCAACGTTTAAATATATTGAAATTTCCAACCTCTCCATTGCCGAACGAAAATTCTTTTTATTTACATCTTCCCCTAAGTCTTCTGAAAGTATCTGCCATAATTCCGATCCGATTTCCCTGATACGACTTTCAGAACAGTTAAAATCTTTAGCTATTTCTTTGTATGTCTCGCGTTGTAGAGTTCCCCGCAGTACCGCTTCCTGTAAATCGTCAAGGTGCTGACCTGTTTTCTCGAAAACTATGCGATCGGCGACATTTAACATTTCTTTAAGATTCATCTGGCAGGGAGATGCGAGAGTTTTATGTATTCTAGCTCACAACTGCCAACATTTTCGTACATTTTCGTACATTGTTGTACAAACTTAGATTAAAGTTAAAGTTAAAGAGAGGGAAAAATGGCGACAAAATAGAACATTTTTGGGCTAGACAAACCTTTAATTTATTAAGGATAATGGAACAAGTATTAAAAGGATAAATTGATTTATGAATTGGGAAGATTTTGCCAGTAAAGCAGGTGAAGAAGTTGTAGAAAATGTTGTAGAAAAAACTATGGGAATTAATGGAAATACAGTCAAAACAGTCAAAGCGGTTGCAGAAACTGGTGCTGCGGTAGGTGCGGCTGCCAGTGCTGCTACCGGGTTGACTGTTGCAGCAACTTCAGGAGCAGGAATTACTTCTGGTCTAGCTGCGGCAGGTGGTGTGGTTGGTGGTGGCATGGCGGCGGCTCCTGCGGTATTAGCAGCAGGTCCAGCTTATCTTGGGGCAAAAATAATGAATGAAACTTTGTTCAAAGAGCAATCAAACTTGTCTGAGGAAGAGAATGATGCTCGTGCAGCGGCAAGAACAGCTACAAACATTGGGGCTGCTGCTGGTCTAGTTGGTGCTGGTGCTGTAACGGTAGCTGGCGGTGCTTCTGGTGCTGCCATTATGGGCACTCTTGCTGGTATCGGTGGTGCTGTCGGGGGAGGTGCAATTGCTGGTACTGCCATAGTTGCTGCTGCACCTGTTGCTGCGGCGGCTGCTATTGGATACGGAATATATAAACTGTTTGGAGGTAAAGGGTAAAGATACTTAGTTCAGTTTGAATTGGTAGGTTGGGTTTCCTGTTGCAACCCAACCTTCATCAGCGTTTAGTCTGGCTTTAGTATTTCCTCGCACCTCGCAGCAAATATCAGAAAACTGCCAGCGATTGAAAAGGTAAGCTTGGCTATCTATATGCAGCCAATATTACAGCGTTGGGTTATAGGTTCTGTTTCGTAGCTTTGGAGTATACGGATGTTTGGTTGGCTATCTGAACTATTTAATTGGTTTTTCAGACTATGGAATCGGTTGGATGATAAAACGAAAGGTAAAATTATAGAGGAAGTTGTCAAGTCATTTGAAAAGCTGCTTCGTTCTTTTTATGGGTCGTGGAAAAATCGCCATACCAAGTGAGAATAAGTGATGAGTAATTTTAAGGAACTTATGGATGAGATTGAGCAATCACCTACTCAATCAGTGATGAGTAATTTTAAGGAACTTATGGATGAGATTGAGCAATCACCTACTCAATCAGTGATGAGTAATTTTAAGGAATTTATGGATGAGATTAAGCAATCACCTACTCAATCACTGCCAAAATCGGATTTAACTCTTCCATGCCTTCAAATGGCTTTAACAGCAGGAACTTTCCTTATGTTGACGCCCTTCTCATTTTCAAATAATGAAAAGCAAAAATTCTCATAAGAGGTGTCGAGCTTAATTCACAATGAGTCTTTTTTATCTGACTTGAGCAATCAAATTGGTCAACCTTTAGAGCAGGAATCTGAAGATGACTTCGTGAAACGCGGTAGCAATAGGTTAAGAAAGATGCTTTATGAGAGATTTGGCATCAAAGGTTGAATGGATATAATGTTCAGGCTTGTCGAAGTAGTCGCAGCATAACTTAGTGCGCTCGCCCATCTTGCCTATTCCGTTGACACTCGTGTTACCCAACCTCTTTTTCCACTCACAATCTGATCCATTTCCACCATTTCAAAGGGCTATGGTTGCACTCCAGGCGTGAAGCGTAGCTATCCAATAGGGAATCGTCCCAGCAAAAAAATGGCGATCGCCTACAAAAATATAGAATGTTGCCTAACTGAGTGTTTGTAGCACCGAATTACCTGTAAGGTTGGCATCAACTGTAGCTAATTTTAACCCATAGTAAATGGCTGTGGCGGCAATAAATCGGTCTCCGGGGTCTTGATGGGGTAGTGAAATCTCGCGACTTAAAATGGCAATGGCGTGATTCATTTGGGCTTCACGAGTTTCCAGAGTTTTTAAAGCTAAGTTAACCCATGTAACTGGATCGGGCTGTAAAGATATCCTTCCTTTTTCTGCAAGAATGAGCGTCTCCCAAATGCTAATTGGACTCAGCCAAAGTTCAGTATTAGGATCGGCGATCGCGGTTTGAAGTTGAAGCGATAGGCGTTGATCGCCGAGTAAATACCAAAGCCAAATGTGGGTATCGAGTAAAAGTTTCATTCTAAAACTTCCCATAGTTCGGCGACAGGAGAAATTAAATCTCCTAATATTTCACCGCTGCCTTTCATTGTGCCAAACACGGGGCGTGGGGTTTGGGTAGTGGCAGGATAGATAATCACTAATGGTTTCCCTTCATGGATGATGGTGAGGGGAGTTTTGGTACGTTCGACCTCTATAAGTAGAGTCTGGAGGGTTTGAGGTAATTCAGTCGTGGTAATTTGTGCCATTTGTTCACCTTTGACAATCTTATTCTATTTCTACTATGATAATGCGAGGATTAGATGGAAAGCGATGCTTGAGTGAAAAAAGTGCGATCGCCCCTCGCACCAAATACCAAACACTGCGATGATTCTACGGAGTGCGATCGCACCTAATCATCATTGCTAATTTGCGATCGACCTCCGGCATCAATTCTCAACAAAGCACCCGGCTGAAATTCGTTATCTGCATCCAAGCACACAGTAGCATTGTCGCCCAATTCCACCCCAGCCAACCTCTAATTTGATTGTGTGGTTCGCCGTGACTTCTGAATCTTACCGATGATGCCACATAAAATATTTTTTCACTCTATTGAGTTAGCGATAAAAATTTAAGTGAACATAGCACCGCGGGGGAGAGTTTAGCCACACTAAACTCGCTCCTAATATCAAATTATAACTAAATCTACCCCTTAAACCTTCTCCTTCTTCCTTCGCGTCTTCGTGGTTCATTTCTAACCCAAATACTCAATCCAAGCCGGCAAAACCTCCGGCGAACCGTACCACTTCCCCGGAGAACGAGGGGAATGCCAAACCCCCTCCAACACCAAATTTTCGGCCCCGTCCAAAACAGCAGCTTCCACCGGCGTAATTCCATCACCCCAAGTTTCGCCTTTCCCCACAGTCAACTCATAACTTTTATAAGCCAGCCAAGTCCCAAAACCGCGCTTGCCAAAAACAGCCTTCCCAGCAGCGCACACGTAGCGCACCTGCGGGTGAAAAGCCCCCGGATAGTGAATTTTGACAAAATCTAGATTTTTGCGCGTCCAGCGCTCTTGAGAGACGTGCGGCGTGCCTAAAGTGATTAAAGTATTCACACATGGGTGAGCTTCCCACAAACCCGCGTCCTCAAGCACGTCGCCGTGAATTGTGTAAGGCTTTTCGCCCAAATAGATGCGAGAAATCCAGCCGCCGGCGGAATGACCAACGAGATTGATCTGGGGAACGCCGTATTGCTGTAACATTTGTTTGACCGTGCGATCGAGCTGTCGCAAAATTGGCACCATCGACCGCCCGCCAAAAGTCGGCAACCAATCTCCCTTGCCTAGAGGCACTGTTACTGTTGGGAAACCTCGATCGACCAGAGACTTTTCTAATTCGCGATAGTCGGAAGCAGCAGCAAAATATCCTGGTAAAATCACGGTTGGTAATGGCATTGTCAATTTTAGATTTTAAATTTTAGATTTTAGATTTTGCGGCCGGAGTGCTACGATCTGTTTTTCAAGTTCAAAGACGCTTGCCGAAGCATCCTTTGGATTACTAACATCTGCCGCTCGTTAAACCTTTTGCTTAGGGAATATCTACTTCTATGGCTCGCGAGCCGATTCAAACATGGTATTTTACCCTAGTTGTCGTTCACTTAGAAGACCGTTTTCTACTGGTACAAGAGCGCAAGCACGAGCAGCAGTGGTATCTCCCAGCAGGGCGAGTGGAAAAAGGGGAAACTTTGCTGGAAGCTGCTATGCGTAATACGCTTGAGGAAGCGGGCATTTCCATCATCGTTGAGGGAATTCTCAGGGTAGAACACACAGTAATGCCTAGGGGCAATGTGCGCCTCCGAGTCATTTTTGTGGCTCGTCCACAAGATAAGACGCCGCCCAAGAGTAAGCCCGATGAGCATACTTTGTGCGCTGGCTGGTATTCTCTCAAGGAATTAGACCAGTTGTCGTTGCGGGGAGAGGAAGTTCGAGAAATGTTTCAATATATGGCAAGCGGCGCTCCAATTTATCCCATTGACTTGCTCACCATCGAGGGAGCTCCTTTTAAAAATTACCGCTATCGCTGGTGAATCCATTGATTTTGGATTTGGGATTTTGGATTTTGGATTTGATAATTACTTCCACGGATGAATCCGGTTGTGTAACCGAATTGGAAACAGCGGTCGATCCGTTTGCTCGATCGTGTTTAATGAATTAGTTGGGCTTCAGACCCCGGAAAAAGACGGTATAGCAGCGGTGCAGTCTGTTTTTTAGCTCGCCCCAGTCCGGCCCGCCTGACGCCCGCTGACCATTCTCAACAATATCTGATAAACCGCGTATAGGATTCGGCCAAAGGCATTAAGCAAGAAAAAAAATGGTTTGAGCAATTAACAACGTCCTTACCCTATTGGCGACTGCTATACAAGCGTGGAACCAGGCAAAAACCGGGTTTCTACGCTTGAGTGCTTGATGTGAGGGTCGCGAAATCTCCCTAAAAGTCGATCGGGCAATTTCGATACCGACCGTGCTAAAATTATACCTTTGAATTCTCCAACAGCCACTTTTAAAATCACTCAAAAAAAATATCAATTAATAACTATTAACTTCCAATTCCCAATTATCAATTCTCAATTACCAATTACCAATTCCCCATTCCACATAGTCATGACTGACTCTTCCTCCCTAGCCAACACCCTTTCCGAACCGCTGCGCCAGCCTTTTTGGTGGGCAGCCCTAGCTTCTGTCAGCCTTCACGGAGTGCTCGGAGTAAGTGCCCCGACGATCTCAAAAATAATTTATGGTGGTGGAAATTCCTCAAAAAATATCCCCGGTTCCGTCGGGTTAGTAGAGCTAACTCCCGCAGAGGCCGGCCGCCTGCCACAAACCATACCACCGCGCCCGTCTAATACGCGATTTACGCCGTTTTCGATCGCACCAGTTCCCCTTCGGCCAGCGCCAAAGTTAGCCCCGCCCTTGCCTCCCGCACCTGATACCATCAACTTGCCCGCCATGCCGCCGGGAATGCCCCCTCCTGGATTCTTTTCCCCTCTGCCTTCTTCCCCTCTCCCGCCCTTAACGGCCCCAACAGCCCCGCCACCTCCCAAAACTCCATCCCCAACAGTCAGAGCCCCCTCCCAGCCAACACCCACTTTCGTCCCACCTGTACCTCCCAGCGGTTTGCTTTTCCCACCCTTACCTGGTAATTTCGATCGCAATATCCCGCCACCGCCACCATCGCTGCCAGAAGCGCCCCAGCTTCCCGGCGGCTCGGAAGATGAAGCAGAGACGCTCAAAAAGCTCATAGCCAGTAGAGGCGGACTCCCACTATTTCCAGACGGAGCTCCCGTCTTTACCCCGGAATTCCCAATTGCCGGCAGGAATGTGGGACCCGATGGAGTACCAAAATTGACTCAAAAAGATCCGAATAAAAGGAATCTCATCGCAGAAACTCCCGAAGAAAGAATCAGGAGGCAACAATTTGAAGAGGGACAGCGACAGCTAGGACAGTCCGGCCAACCGGGTTCAAACTTACCCACCGACAGAGAGACACAGCTTGCGGCTGCAAATACCTATGTTGCTTTGTTTGAGAAATTCAAAAAGGCTTATCCTGACTTGGAAATGACGGGGCCGACTCCTGTGAATGTCCCTTATCCCGTAACCGCTTGCTCGCAAAAACTCCAAGGAACAGCAGTTTTTGGAGCAGTTGTCAGCCCTCAAGGCTTGCTCAAGGCAGAGCCTCAGCCGATCGTCCCCACGGGTTACGGTATTCTCGATAATGCGGCTAAAATTGCGATTATTAGCCCTTCCCTAACATTTGCCGCAGCCAGCACGCACAAGCTTTACCAACTGGCTGTCGAGTTTAAGTACGACGAAAAAGTTTGCAGTGGCATTCCTCTCACCCCAACCAGGCCCAACCCACCAGGCCAGCAGCAGCCAGCGCCCGCCCCGACAGCGCCCAGACCAACAGCCCAGCCGCCCTCCCCAGCGCCTACTGAAGTGAAACCGCAGTTTGAGAAGCCGCCGGCCCCCTCCACCAAACCGCAGCCCGGGGCCAAACCGTCGCCGCCCGCACCCAAGCCCGGGGCTCAACCGTCGCCCTCGCGTGAACCGAAACCAGCCGCGGAACAGTCGCCTTCTCCTCAACCGCACCCGGGTGAAAAGTCCCCGCAGCCGGAAGCTGCGCCTTCTCCGGCCCCGGAAGTGTCGCCATCGCCGGAAGCTGCGCCTTCTCCTGCCGCCGAAGTGTCGCCATCTCCGGCCCCGGAAGTGTCGCCATCGTCGGAAACTGCGCCTTCTCCTGCCGCTACCGAAAATTAATTGGCCATCGGTAATTGGCAATCTGGTATGGGAATGGGTAATATCCAATCTGCTTGCTTCAATATTGTGAGTCTTGCTTAAAGAGTCGCATCCGCAAAAAACTGGATCAGTTTGATTATTTACCAGATGCAATAGAGAATGTCTTACGCTTGGTGTCCGATGCCGACGAAAGCGGTTGCTATACTTTTAGGGAATTAACGAATGAGAGATTTATCTTAAATTGAGCTTGAATATATCGATCGCTCCTGTTATTGGGAAAGCGATCGCTTATTCAGCAAGCCCTAATTATTTACGCTCGATTTTTTAATGTAACGCTTGTACATTCCTCCACTCATTGCCTTTTCTCTCAAGTCCCATCGAAAGAAAAATACTGGACGAGGCGATCGCACCTGCGGAATGTGGGTTCCGCCTGTGGAGTCATATCAATTCCGGTTGCATCGGAATAGTCAAATCCAGTCAACAATCAACAATTACCGATGGAGGGTGCAACCGGATTTGATATCATTCATCTGCGTTAATCTGTATTTATCTGCCCTCATCTGCGGTAAAAAAAAGATAATTTATCGGACCGCAGATGACAAGGGATTGACGCTGATTCACGCAGATGCAGATCGGAGATATATGAATAATTCCGCTCCTAACAGATTTGATATCACTTGTTTAATATTTAATCTAAAATCTACAATTTACAATCTACTCACCCAAGTTCAAGATTCCCAATGGCGGTTGTGGAGTCAAATCTCAAATCTCAAATCTCAAATCTCAAATCTCAAGTCTCAAATCTACAATTGACGGACTTTCCTGGCTGGAATCTATCAAAAGAGGGAACTTTTTTAACCGCTCGTCGGTGGATAACCTCTATCTAGAGAACGGTTACGCCGATCGCTCTGATCGAGTAAAAATAGAATGTCATATCTCCTTTCTCCTTTTGTATTCTATGAAACTGAATTCTTTTACGAAACGGCTTTCGACTTTAGGACGCTTGATGGCTACAACTGTGCTTTGCGTGTCAGCGATGGCCTTCGTGTGGTCTGGTGCGTTCTTCTCGAACACTGCAGCAATGGCATCTCCTGCTGTAAACTTGATCGCAGCAGCAGATGCGGGCGATGGGGTTCAAGAAAAAGCCAGCAAAGATGCTGGACGAACCAAGAATTTCATCCGAGATACAGAAGAGAAGGTTAAGGAAACTGCCAAGACAAATGCTGCTAAAGTCGATCGAGCATCGGAGGATGGTAGTGTCGTAGAGCGCAAAGCTAAGAAAGATGCGGCAACAATTGAGAAAAGAGCATCGGAAGATTCAGCTCGGACTCAGAAAGCAGTAGATAATACCAAGAATGCTGTCGAGAGCGCTGTTGACAGCATCAAGGGTGTTTTTAGCAAGTAGACAATAAATAAGTAGGTAAGCGCAAAAAAACAATAATATCTTGCAGGGGCTTGTAGGGGCGGTTTTAGGGCTTATCTACAGTAAGGGCGAGTCGATCGTTGCAGAACCCGCCCTCTCCCCAAGTAATGTTTATTTGTACTTACTTACTTGAAACTGAAAGATTGAGGTACATTGACCAAGACCTCTAGAGGGTTGGTAGAACCGACCCCAAACCATGCTTTAAAATTGCCGCAAAAAGCGCAAGTCGCTAGCATAAACCCGGCGAATGTCGTCGATTTCATAAAGTACCATTGCGAACCGCTCGACACCAAAACCGGCCGCAAACCCAGTATATTTTTCTGGATCTAAACCGACTCCTTTAAGAACGTTAGGATCGACCGTTCCGCAGCCCAAAACTTCCAGCCATTTGCCGTTCCACTGCAAATCAACTTCGGCAGAAGGTTCCGTAAATGGAAAGTAACTCGTGCGGAAACGGATGGGCAAATCTTGCCCGAACATTTGCCGCAAAAATTCTTTAATTGTGCCTTTCAAGTCAGTAAATGTTAGACCTTCATCAATTGCTAAAAGTTCAATCTGGTGGAAGACTGCCGCGTGAGTAGCATCGACAGTATCGCGGCGGTAAACGCGGCCGGGAGAGACAATCCGAATCGGTGGTTTGTGCTGTTCCATGTAGCGAATTTGCACTGATGATGTCTGAGTCCGCAGCAAGTCGCCGCCTGGCAAGTAAAATGTATCTTGCATATCCCGCGCTGGGTGGTCTGGCGGGGTGTTGAGCGCCTCGAAGTTGTAATAATCTGTTTCTATTTCCGGGCCGTTGGCGACGGTATAGCCGAGGCCGACAAAGATATCGAGAGCGCGGTCTATGACGGCGTTTAAGGGGTGAATACGGCCTTGGGGACGAAAAATCCCCGGCATGGTGACATCAATGGTTTCTGAGGCTAATTTGGCTCCAATTTGGGCGGTTTGGAGGGCGGCGCGCTTGTCTTCTAAATCGGCTTGCAGAGCTTCTTTTACAGTATTGGCGATCGCACCTACTTTGGGCCGCTGGTCTGGCGACAGTTTGCCCATCATGCCTAAAATTTGAGAGAGTTGGCCTTTTTTGCCGAGGTAGCCGACGCGCAACTGTTCGAGTTGTTCGAGGGTATTGGCAGTGGCGATCGCACTTTTGGACTCTTGACCGAGGGTTTCTAGTTGAGTTTCAATGTCGCTTAGCTGGACAGTCATTTTGATTTTAGATTTTAGATTTTAGATTTTAGATTGAGGGCGGTTTTGGGCCAAGTTGAGTTTAGCGCAATTTTGGCTCGACAGTATTGTTGATTTTATATTTTAGATTTTCGGTATTTACGGATAATTCGTAATAAGTAATGGGATGTTAGAGCGATCGCCGTAGTTGAATCTAGTTTAGTATTGTTATAAGGCCTATAAAAATTTCAATGAAACTTTTAATTAGCAACGACGACGGCATCTTTGCACAAGGCATTCGTAGCCTCGCCAACGCTCTCGCCGCCGCTGGCCACGACGTGAGCGTAGTTTGTCCCGACAGAGAGCGCTCTGCTACCGGCCACGGCCTTACCCTGCACCAACCCATCCGCGCCGAAATTGTCGAATCTATTTTTGATCCCGCAGTCCAAGCTTGGGCCTGTTCGGGCACTCCCGCCGACTGCGTAAAACTTGCTTTGTGGGCTTTACTTGACAAACCTCCGGATTTTGTTCTTTCCGGTATCAACCACGGGCCCAATTTAGGCACGGATATCATCTGTTCGGGTACGGTTTCTGCTGCAATGGAAGGAATTATGGAAGGCATTCCCAGCATTGCTTTTAGCCTCGCCAGCTTTACTTCGCAGGAATTTGGGCCGGCGGTGGATTTCGCTGTCACCTTGCTGGCACAGTTGGAAAAACAGCCAATGCCGAAACCGGTACTGTTGAATGTCAACATACCTGCTGTGACACAAGCAGAAATTACCGGAGTTGCGATCGCCCGTCAAGGCATTCGCCGCTATTTCGACATATTTCAAAAGCGCACTGATCCGCGCGGCAAAACTTATTATTGGCTAGCTGGGGAATTGTTAGAAGATGTAGAAGAAGTCCATGATCCGGCAGTGCCGCATGATATTCCTACGGACGTACAAGCTATTCGCGACAATAAAATTACCGTTACTCCGCTGCAGTACAATCTCACCTGTGCTCCAGACTTGCACTCGTTGCGGGATTGGCAAGTTGAAGGTTTTCCCAAGCAGTGAGCTCCGATTGACCCGATCGGAGCGGTAAACTAAGAATTAAGGAAAAGTGCTTCTCAAGGTCTATACCTTAGGCGTTAACACAGGCTCCCAATTACTTGTTAGTTTTTTTTACTCAAGAAAAACAGTTATGAACGCTCCCACCTATAACACTCATTCTGTCACTTGCCCGATATGCAACCGTTCCAGCGTCGTAGGCCCAGTCGGGATGGTCAGTGGACTATTCACTTGTCCCCACTGCCATTCTCATATGGTAATTAGCTGGAGCGGTCATTTTGTGCGCGATCCTTTTAGTCTCAAACAACTGACGGTGGGAAAGATGCTCAGGCGCGAGAGCAGACCGTTAGCTCGCCTTCAGCGGGACTTTGGGCTGGGTAAGCCTTTTCCGCTGATTGCTATTTTGGGCAGTGTGGTCTTTTTCGGGTGTGCGCTAGCCGCTACGGAACAATCGCTACCCCGACAGAATTCAGTTCAAGGATTTTTAGAGTGGGTGAGCGGAACTGCTAATTCCCAAGATGTCTCACGTTAACATTTCTTAAAAAAGATTGTGACAGATACTGCGTGCCAATATCTATTCCTTTAGGTAGAAATCACACTATTTTAGCAATTGCATCCATCTTGAGCTACGGGTAAGCACTTAGACGCCGTGCCCTTCATCCTATGTCCAAAAACGTCAAAGCCCCAGTCAGGCAGGGGTTTTAACCCCTGCCTGAAAGCTCAAGTCTGGTGGGCTTAAGTCTCACGAGGGTGTTTCGGGTTAAGTTGACAAATATCACATCGCTCAATTTAGAAACTCAGCAATTTTTCTAACTGCTGCTTCCAAAATTTCTGGCGACTCGACTAAGGCAAATCGCACGTAGCCTTCTCCTGATTTCCCGAAACCGGCACCAGGGGAAGCTGCGACTCCTGTAGTTTCTACTAGCTGAGTGCAAAATTTCACGGAATCTTGGGCCCAAGGTTCCGGCAGTTTCGCCCAGACGTACATGGTGGCGGGGGGTACAGGCACTTGCCAGCCGATGCCCTGTAGCGCGTTTACAAAGGCATCCCGCCGTTTTCTGAAGGTTTCTACGCTGGTTCTGACGGTATCTTGAGGGCCGGTTAATGCGGAGATCGCTCCGTTCAAAATCCCTCGGTATTGGTTGAAGTCTACTGCGGCTTTTACCTGGCGCAGGGCTGCAATTAGTTCGGAATTGCCGATCGCATATCCGACTCGAAAACCCCCCATACTGTAGGATTTCGATAGTGTAAAAAACTCGATCGCCACACTCTTATCTCGATCCGCCTGAAAAATTGACGGCGCCATCAATTTTCGGTTTTCCTCGATCCCAGCGGCCTCAAGTCCAGAATTGCGATCGTCAAAAACCAAATCCACATAAGGGAAATCGTGAACTAAAACAAGCTGATGTTCTCGACAAAAAGCCACAGCTTTCTCAAAAAAAGCAACCGGGGCGATCGCAGTTGTAGGATTGTGAGGATAGCTCAAAACCATCATCTTCGACTGAGCCAGTACTGCTGCCGGAATATCTTCAAATATGGGCAAAAACGCATTTTCTGCTAATATCGGCATCGGATAAATTTGACCGCCGGCTAAATGCACACCGCCCGCGTGGGAAGGATAGCCCGGATCGAGCAGCAAAGCAAAATCTCCAGGGTTGAGTACAGCTAAAGGCATATGCGCCGTGCCTTCTTGGGAACCAATTAACGGCAGCACTTCTGTTTCTGGATCGACTGCAATCCCAAATTTTTGCTCGTACCAAATAGCTGCTGCTTCCCGGAAATCTCTTGTGCCGTTAAATAGCAAATAGCCGTGAGTGCTGGTGTCGGACAGAGAATGTGCGATCGCATCTGTAATGTGAGCAGCCGCAGGCAAATCCGAAGAACCCAGAGACAAGTCAATCACCTTTTGCCCCGCTGCTCTAGCTTGAGCTTTTGCCCGATCCATATCGGCAAATACATTAAATTGCAGTGGATCTAAACGTTTAGCAAATTGCATATCTTCTGTATTTTTGGGGGATTTTAATGAATATTTTTATATTAGCTAAATTATTTTTTATGTTACATTTTTATGGGCTTTGTGAATTATTTTTTTTACTAACCGCACAGAGCGCAGAGGGCGCAGAGTCAGAGAGGAATATCGAGGAGAAAAGAGAGGTCTGAAAAAAAAAATATTTGTGCTTGTTATAATTCTAAGTTGGGAGTTGGAAACTCCCGAATCGTTTCCAAACTTTATAAGTGAGCGTCGAGCAAACCGACCAAAGTTTGTTTAGTAATAGCTCCCTCGTGAGAAAGCACTACTTCGGCATTTTTAAACAGCCTGAGAGCTGGGACTCCTTCTACTTTATACTGCTTGACAGTATTAGGATTGGGGTCAATTTCCATTTTAACCACTTTCAGCCGATCGCTGTAGTTGGCCGCCACCCAGTCTACCGAAGGCGCGATCAGTTTGCAAGGCCCGCACCAACTAGCCCAAAAATAGGCAAGCACTGGTTGCTCTGCTTTCAGGACTTCTGTTTCAAATTTTTCGTCGTTAATGACAATTACACTGTTGCTCATGGTTCTGGGATTATTTTTTCTATTTATTTCTAAAGCACCGCTCGGTGAAACTTGCACCAACTTAGAAGACAGGCCCAAAAAACTGTTACTAATTTTAAAACATTCTGCGAATTATTGAGTGCGAACTCAGGACGGGAGACTGATGGCTAATTCTGTATGGCGTTTAATTCCACTGTTGTCGGCGCCTGGTAGCGTGCAGATGGCGATCGACCAATGGCTGCTGGAACAGCATCTAGCGGGCAAACATCCGCCAACTCTGCGATTTTACACTTGGCAACCGGTGGCGATTTCCTTGGGCTACCACCAGCGCAGGTGGCCGGAGTTTTGGCAGCATTTGTCTTGGCAGGGAATGCCTGTGGAGTTAGTGAGGAGGCCCAGCGGCGGGCGCGCCGTGCTGCACCAAGGGGATTTAACTTATGCAGTTGTGGCGTCGGGATTTGGAAGCAGCCGTCTGAAAGCTTATCAGACTATTTGCGAGTTTTTGATTGAGGGTTGGAGGGCGATGGGTTTGGATTTGCAATACGGGGAAGGGGGACGGGGTTATATTCACAATCCGAATTGTTTTGGCACTGCGACAGGTGCGGATTTAGTTACACCTGATGGCTACAAGTTAATTGGTAGCGCGCAATTACGCAGAGGCGATGCTATTTTGCAGCATGGTTCGATGCGTTTGCAGCCGGATGTTAAATTGTTTTCTCAAGTTTTTGGGGAGGAATTAATTCCTGTGCAATTACCTCTATCTGAAGGGGGAGATGATTTGATTGCAACTGTAATTGATGTTTTGAGTGCGACGGCTTGTCGGTGTTTTGAAATTGATTTGAAAGTGCAGGCACTTTCGGATGAGGAATGGCATGATATTTTGGAATTCACAAGTAATAAGCTGTTTCACATTTAACCTGCATATTTGGGGTGGGCTTTATTGCCACCTTTTGGGAACAGCCAAGATGGTCGTTCCACCAGAGATTTCTGGAATAATTATTGTGGGGGATGCCGCCTTTTGGGAACAGCCAAGATGGCCGTTCCACAACAAAGAATTTTTAGTGTATAACAGCCATCTTGGCTGTTATTGATACCCGTTAAAAAGTTGTACACTTATTTTGATTAAAACTCTTGTGGCTCGTTGCTCTAACGTCGCCAAAAAAGTTAAATTTAAATGCAGTAAAGCTTAGGGCTCTGGCTTAGTTTGAACGATCGGCTCTTTGGCAATTTTGCCCAATGTCACGGAATCCAGCAAGCTTTCCCAATCAGCCTTGAGCGCGGTATCATTAGGCTGAGCACGGCGAGCGGCAGCTAGGGTGCTGAGGGCATCTTGCCAAATCCCATTTTCAGCATAAATAACGGTTTTCTGGCGCGGATCTGCCTGATCTAATTGACGACGGATATCTGCACTGATTTCAACTCGCCGTACAGTACCGCTTTCGATCTGATCGCTCGATCGGTCTTGAGAGTCGCAAATCACTGTAAAATTCCAACGGTAACTTTGGCCTACTTCCAAGGGGGGCACATTCTGGTTAGCGGGGATACTAACGCCGATCACCCCTGATAAATTGCTAATTGTGACATCCTGTTTATAAATCGGCTTGCCGCTTGGATCTTGTAGGATAAATTCGGCTGATTGCGCCTCTGTTTGAGGCAAGTAGAACAAGAATGTTGGATAGTCGGAAACAGTCCGTCCGATCTTATTTTTAGGCACTAAGGCTGTGAGACCTAGCTGACTAATGCTCGCACAGCCACCGCGCACAGGGCGTCTCGGTTGAGTGGGGGGTCGCTCATCTATATCTTCACGGGGCTGAATGAAGCGCGGCCCTCCCGATTCAGTGCCTGGCTTGCCATCTGTGCTTGGAGTCGGCGGACCGAAGCGCGGCCCTCCCGATTCAGTGCCTGGCTTGCCCGGCTCCCTTGGTATTGGCTGTCCCAGACCTGCAAATTGGCAAGCGTTAAATGCTCCTATTAATAATATGGAACCAAATGCGAGCAAATTTAGCCAAAAATTAGTCATTTTTTTCATAGGAGTTCCCTGAATTTTTAAAGTTATTTTGTCTCTTTTTACTTTCCCGATCTTGCTTCTCCCAAGACGCGGTAGACATTAACTTTTTGTTCCCTGCCTTTTAATGGTAAAGCTCCCCAAGATTCTACTTCAAATTTGTCGGCCAGATGCAGAAAGGTTTCTTCTGCAATCAATATCCGGCAAGTGTCGTCTTGCCGATCCTTTTCACAGCTTTCGAGCCGAGAGGCAATATTTACGCTGTCGCCGATCACTCCGTATTCTAAACGGGTTGAGCCTCCCAGACTACCCACCATCACAGGCCCTGTAAAGATGCCTACTCGCATTTTTGCGGACGGCAAACCCCGATCAAGCCAATTTTGATTCATTTGTGGCAAGCGGGAACTGATGGCTAGAGCGCAAGATACGGCGCAGCGAGCATCTTCTGCTATTTCTTCGGGAGTTGTGCGGGGGATGGGTACGCCAAATACTGCCAGCATTCCATCTCCGGTAAATTTATTAATCACGCCTTGATGTTCTTGGACTTCTTGCGCCATTGCTGATAAATACTCATTTAACCAACTCATTACTACTTCTGGCGGTAGTTTTTCGCAGATTGTACTAAAACCCTGCAAGTCGGTGAGGACGATCGTAGCAGTAACTTTTTGCCCTGGCAATAACCCTGATTCGAGCAGATGGACGCGCTCTTTCCACAGGGCATTTGCGATCGCGGGTGAAGTTTGTTGTCCTAATAATTTCATCACAATCCCTTCCTGTTGCCTCGACTGCTCGTACTTATAGGTAACGGCAACTGCTGCGGTGATTAAAAGTGCCAGGGTAGGCGCCATTAGAGGTATCCACCCCTGTTGCATGAAGAGGAAAAAGGTGAATCCGAATAATGAACCGCAAGCTGCGATCGCACTTCCCATCAAATTCAGGGATTTTTCTAGCCGCCAAGCTAAACAGCCGCCCACTGCACTCCAAACAGCGATCCAGAGAATTTCTTGCCATTCGTCCCAATACCAAAATAGCCCTTTGCCGTCTAAAGCTGCACTGAGAATTTGGCTGGTGGCAGTAGCGTGAATTAATACCCCAGGCATCAGGCGGTTTCCGCTGGCAGTAGCGCTGTAAGGGCTGGAGAATAAATCTTTGACAGTTCGGGCTGTAACGCCTATTAGCACTATTTTACCCTTCACCAATTTAGGATCAACTTTTCGATCCAAAACTTGAGTTAGTGTCACTGTCTTTGCTATATTTTCAGCAGATCGGTAATTGAGTAAGACTTGATAGCCTTGGGCATTAATGTTTTGATAACCTCCTGAGTCCGATTGCAATTTTGAAAATACTGTTTTATTAGCCTGAATTTCTTGTTTCTCTGTCAATTTAGAATCTATTTTTTTGCTATCCAAATATGCAAAAGCTAGCCGCATTGACAATGAAGTATGTGTAGTTTCACCATCGCCAGCAAACATCAAATTTCGACGCACTCTACCATCGGGATCTAGGACTAAATCGTTAAATCCTACCCGTTCTTTTTGTATATTGGGAGGTGGCGGAGTTCGATCGTACTCTGAGTTGCCGATGAAGGTAATGGGAAATACTTTGGGGTTTTTCAGTTGAGTTGCTAATTCTGCATTTCCCGGTTCGTAGGGAGTCGGGCGAATTATATCTATGCCAATAGCTGTGGGTTCAAGACGAGCTATTTCTGCGATCGCTTTTGCTAAAGTGCGATCAGAAATTGGCCATTTTTCAATAGTATTAATGTCCTGATCGGTGATTGTTACTACCAGCAACCTCGGGTCAGCACCCGCATCAGAACGCAACTGCACCATCACGTCGAAAGCATTTAATTCCAGTGGCTGCAACCAGCCTAAATGCCGCACTCCTAATAGAGTTCCTGTCACGGCAATGCAGATAATAGCAAGAGGTTGCAAGTCAGCGTAGGGGAAGAAATAACTTAAGTTTTTCCAACGTCTCTCCGTCAATTTATGATAAATTCTATTAAAGAATTTGGGCATAAAATTTTTTGCTTCAACCCTCATTGACAAAGTTTGCTACATCTTAACTTATCACTGATGCCCCTTACCGATGCCCAATTTTTAGTTTTCTTGTGCGGTTTTGGCGATCGCACTTAACTGCAATCCCTGCGGATAACTGTTTTCTTCTTTGCTGCGCTTGATGTCGGCCATTGAAATCTGGGGTTTGAGGTATTTTGCTAAAACTTTAACCACGTCGCCCCGATCGATCGTCCCTGCTACTGAACCAATCGGCGAGAGGACGATGATTCGGGGGAGTTGACGGGCTTCCATGCTGTTAATTACTTCTGCAAGGGATGCTTTTTCGGAGACTGTCGGGGTTTTTCCCAGGGGTTTCAAAATGTTGTGCAAAGTCTGAACTTGCCATTGACTGCGTTCTGTGAAGCGGATATCGTCGATCGACACTAAGCCCAAATCCCGACCGTTGGTCGCAGCAATGTAAAATGGAAATGGATTGACTTCTAACAAATATCGATCGGCAAATTCTCGCAGAGTTAAATCTGCATCTACCACTCGAAACTCGCGGCTCATAGCATCGCTGGCTTTAATTTTAATCAAGGCTTCTTGCAGTGAAGTCAATCGGCTATAAGCAGTGGCATTGCGAATGCCAAACCAGCCGATCAGCGCAATCCACAAGCCGCCGTACTCGTGGGCTAAAAAGCATAAACTCAGACCCAAAGCAACAGCCAGCCAACCTAAAACTTGTCCTGTTTTTGCCGCCCAGCGGACGCCGGCAAATCGAGAGCCGGTGATTTTCCAAATTGCTGCTTTTAAAACTTGTCCTCCATCCAAAGGCAGACCGGGAATTAAGTTAAATAATCCCAAAACTAGATTGATTAGTGCTACTCTTTCGGTGACAATTGCTAGCAAACTTTGCGTGGGAAGAACTTGAGCACCCAAACCGAGGATTAAAAACAGCGCAAAGCTCACGAGAGGGCCGGCAATAGCTACTTGAAAAGCTTGACCAGGAGTTTTTGATTCCGAGTCGATCGAAGCTACCCCGCCAAATAAGAATAAGGTAATAGAATTAACTTTAATGCCTTGCGATATCGCCGCCAAGCTGTGTCCGAGTTCGTGCAAGAGTACCGAAGCAAACAGTAGCAGAGCTATTGCTAACCCCGCACTCCAGGACAGCGCTGACCCCCACAGGCGGTAACTGCTGGCGTATTCGCGGGTTGCTAAGGCTAAAATTATAAACCACGAATAATCTATAAGTAGGGGGATGCCAAATAAAGAGCCGATTCGCCAACCTGTCTGCATGAAGTTTCCTGGGAAAGGAGAGCAAGAAAGAGTTTCTATTATATCTTTTCTACCCCTTGCCTTTGCCTTTCCCCTGATTTTTACAGAACTCCGGCGTTACCCAAGCCCAAGATTACTCCGGCTCCGAGCAAGTGACCGAAGCTGGCTGTTGCCAGCAATTCTGGTACGCCGAAGCCTTTGAACATTCCAGGGAGTGCAACGGGTAAAGCTGGGCCCTTGCCTCGGTTTTGCTTGGAGATGCCGTAGTAGCCGATCGTGATCGCCAGCAAATTACATAAAATCATTGTCAGTCCTACCATTGGCGACCACTCGGGTGTTGAGGGAGCGGTAGATTGTACGGCTAACAGCAAAGATGAGTTGATCACGTTCTTATCTCCTGATTTCACAGATAAATTGATTTCCACGATTATAAAAAGCGGTTTGCATTAAACTAAGATTTGTTTTAATAGTTAACAATTCGTTGATATTTTGATACAACTGCGGAACCGAGGAGGAAGAGTGCGGGTTAAAATTTGCGGAATCACTAAATTAGACCAAGGAATTGCGATCGCCCGCTTGGGAGCCCAGGCTTTGGGGTTTATCTGCGTGCCTACTTCCCCCCGCTATGTCAGTCCAGAAACTATTCGGCTCATTGTTGAGCAGTTGCCGGAAAATGTCGATCGCATCGGCGTTTTTGCAAATACCACAATAGAAAATATCTGTCAAGTAACGGCAGTGTCAAATTTAAGTGGGGTGCAGTTGCACGGAGATGAAACAGTGGAATATTGCGATCGGCTGCGGGAGTTTTTGCCGGGAATTGAAATTATCAAAGCCCTGAGAGTTAAGACTCCTGAAACTCTAGAGACTGCCGCTATTTACGCTGTTCGTGTCGATACTTTACTGCTCGATGCTTACCATCCCAATCAACTCGGTGGCACTGGCCAAACGATCGACTGGAGGATGTTAGCAGAGTTTAGACCGCAGTGTCCTTGGCTGCTGGCGGGCGGTTTAACACCCCATAATATTTTAAATGCAATTGATAGCGCGATCGGCAATAACTTCAGCGGTGTTGACCTTTCTAGCGGCGTAGAAATAGCGCCGGGAGATAAAGATTTGACCAAAGTTGCTCAGTTGTTTGCTAACTTAAGTCAACTTGCTAATCATGGATGAATTGGCAATACCAAATCCGCGCTTTTTATCCGATTTATTCTTTAGTCTGCGTGAGCAAAGCCTGCCGTAGACTAGGCAGACTGCGTTTATATAGTAGCGGTTTCAACCGCAGTTTATGCCATTTATTATTTTATCGGCGGATCTCAAAAGTACGCGCGGCGGAGCTATCTTGAAGGGAATCGACCTCCGGGTCTTCGTATTCCAAAACCAACTCACTAACCCTAGCACCGGTGGGGCCGCGGCGGCACCAACTAATCATTCCTTCAACAGCTTTTTTGGAGCCTTCAAAGACAGCCTCGACGCGGCCATCAGGGAGATTTCTCACCCAGCCGCCCAGGCCGAAATACTTTGCTTGATTCCTCGTTGAATATCGGTATCCTACTCCTTGAACTACTCCGGAAACAAAAACGTGGACTCTGACGGGCGGGGGTGATTGGTTTTGCATAAACGGGTTAACTTACTGGTAACATCTGTTGGAAATTTTTAAGGATCAGTTTGATTATGTTAAATTTTAGTGCGCTCCCGCTGCTGGGATTGCTAGTACGCCGCGTCACACTGGCTTTTTCAACTATTCCCGATTTCACTGATTGCCTGGTTGCAGTTACGATCGCGCTGGTTTACACTTTGATCGCTCTTTCCGTGGGTTTTGGGTCGGGATTTCTAAAAGTAGACGTGCAAACCTCTCGGCGTACAATTGTGGGAGTGCTTCTTGGCTGTTTGTTAAGTCCGGGCATCACCGAGGAATTATTGTTCCGGGTGTTAATGCTGCCGCACCCGTTCGAGAAGGCTTCTGGGTTAATGCTGTGGTTTTGGGGATGCGCGAGTTTGGGGGTTTTTGTAGTTTACCACCCGCTGAACGCGCTGACTTTTTACCCGGTTGGTCGATCGACCTTTATGAATCCAGTGTTTTTGCTGCTGGCGGCAATTTTGGGAGTTGCGTGCTCCATCGCATACCTGCAAAGCGGTTCTATCTGGCCTGCGGTGGCGGTTCACTGGCTCGCAGTGACAGCCTGGCTGCTGCTATTGGGGGGTTACAGGAGGCTGTATGGTTAAATGTAAAAAGTCCAGAATAACTATTTTGTCCGGAGGAGATGAGTCGTGGCTATCATAGGAGCGATCGTAGGTTTTTTGGCAGGGATAGCAGTTGCTTACTGGTTAGTGGAAAAGCGCTTAAACAAGCAAAAGCAAGAATACTTGCAGCAAACTCGCAGAATTACTGAGGAAATAGAAATAGCTCAGATGTCTCGCGTGCAACAAGCTGTCGAATCTCAGCAAGGAGAACGGGAAAATCAGCTTAGAAAAGCTACTATCGAACACGAAAATTTACTCAGACAAGTTACTACCCAATACGAAAACCAGCTCCAACAAGTTGCAGCTCAATACGAAAATCAGCTCCAACAAGTTCGGGCAGAACGCGACAGTCAGCTCCAACAAGTTCGGGCAGAACGCAACAGTCAGCTCCAACCAGTTGCCACCGTAGACGAGCATGAGCTGCGGCGACAAATCAGCGAGGAATTAGAGGCTGCTAACAATGCTAGGCTTCAGCAAAATATCCAATCTTTGCAAGCAGAACACGAAAATCATTTACTCAGAGTTGCTGACGAATTGCATCTAAGTTATCAAGCTCAGATGGAGCAACATTTGCAAAACCTGCAAGATGAACACGAAATTCGCTTGAGGCAAATTGCCGAGGAATATGAGAACCGAGAGGTTGAGATGCAGTTAAATATGGAGGCTTTGCAAGAGCAATACGAGAGTCAGTTGCAAGCGGCTCACGAGCAGTTGAGAACTCACGAAGCTCAGATGCAAGCTACTATCAGGTCTTTGCAAGAGCAGTACGAAAGTAATGTACAACAAGAAGTCCCGGATCAGCAGTTCAGTCAGTTAAATCCCACAGAATTGGCCGAAGGTTTATCACAAGAAGAAGTTTGGCAAGAACTGTCAAGCGAGTTAAATCAAACAGACGTTGAAGAAGAGTTAAATTACACGGATTTTCCGGAACCACAACCGATTGATTTACATCAACCAGAAGTCGAACCACTGCTTCCAATTGCCAGACAAGCACCAAGCTATTCCCTACCGCAGTTGATGGGATGTGTTCAAAGTCAGGACAAAGAAACCCGCAAGTTTGCAGCGTATGCTTTAGGTAAAATGGCTGCTGCTAATGCTCTGAGAGCCGAAGGACAGCGAGCAATAGAAACCTTGGGAAAATTAGCTCAAGATATTCACCCGGAGGTGCGCGAAGCTGCTGTGGAAGCACTAGCAATGATTAAGTCGGAAAAAGTGATTCCGCTGCTACAAAAAGCTTTGCGGGATACAGATAGCGGTGTGGCTAAATCGGCAAGTGCTGCGCTCAATAAGTTTAAGTTTTATCCGCGCACTCCGCCTGCTAAGGCGAAAACTGTTGAGGTGAAGAAACCAAAGCGTTAAGAAGTTACTAGCATAAATATAGCAATTATCAATTGCCTAAAACACAGTAGGGATACAACATTGTTGTGTCCTTACCGAGGTGCTGTATTTCACTCAATTTCGATTACTACCACAAACTGTAGAGGTTGGGTTGAGGAACGAAATCAAACTCAATTATTGTCTCGACAATTTACCCAATTCTTAGCAGAAATCACCGACACCCCGCCAGCCGAGGCCCATAGGTTTGATGATGCCCTGCCAACGGGTTTGGCGGCAATTGCGTCGCGCAAAATCTATTTAAGACTGTGAGTTAACTGATCTGTTGCACTATTCTTAAAAACGTTGCTTTGTACCGAGTATAAATTGGAGATCGCCGGAGTCGCTAACCGCCATATCTAAGCGAATTAATCCAAAGCGCGATCGCACCCTCACACCTAACCCAACACCCGCCCCAGTCCCCGGTTTGTCCCTGACTACCGCCGGTTTCCCGAGTACGCTATCTCCCGTTCCCAAATCCGACGCAAAATCAACAAATATCACGCCGCCAACATCCTGACCCACAGGAAACCGATATTCGCCGGAAGCTAAAAAATAACTCCGGCTACTGCCAATATCCCCGCTATCGTAACCCCGCACGGAATTGCGGCCGCCGAGGCGAAAAGCTTCCGTTGGTGGCAAATCCCCGATTACCGTCCCCGCTTGCAAGTTAAAAGCCAGCATTTCGGGCAAGGCTTCAGACTCGCTGATGCCCAACAAAGTTACTGGTACATATTGTATATAATTGGCTAACAGCCTGTTACTCACAATGTTGCCTCGACCCAGAGGTATCGACTGCTCGGTGCTGAGGCTAAGAATCGAGCCTATGGTGGGGTTGAAGGGATTGTCCCGCCGATCGAGTACCGCACCAAAAGAAACAGTGTATAACTCGTCAACGCCACTGCCGCTGAATGTGAGAGGATTTCCGAGTTCATCGCGGCGGGCGATATTTAAGTTGCGATCGCGCGTGCTGATGTTTGTATAATTCAGTCCCAAAGTCGATTGCCAATCGCCCAAAGGTCTGGTAAACCTGAGATTTCCCCCCATCCGAATTTCCCGGACTCGGTTCCCGTTGGGCAAATCAATATCTTTGTTGAAAATTTCCGATATTCTGCGATCGCCAAAAGCTCTCACGCTGTATCCCAAACGGTCTTCGGCGGCAACGTAAGGGCTGACAAACTGCACATCGTACTGGATACCTCGGAGGCTGGGCTGAAGTTCCACCGCCAGCCGCTGCGGGGTTGTTCCGAAAGTTCGATCGGTATAGGAAAGAGGAACAGCAACGCCAATATCATCACTAAGACTGGCACTCACGCTAAAAGAGCGAGCCGATCGCTCTTGAACGTTGTAGATTACATTAACATCCGTGCCAACTTCTTCGATCGAAACCGTAACCTTGTCAAACAATCCCAATTGCTGCAACTGCTGTAAATCCGATCGTACAACTTCCCGGCTGTAGTTATCCCCCGCCTTGAGTTTGAGCTCGCCTCGAATAACATCTTCTGAAATTCTGCCCTCAACCGGATTCCCTTTTTTATCAACAGCTTCACCTCGGGAATTAACAAACCGAATTTTTACCTCTGCAACGTAAACGCCTTCAGCATTGCTTGCTTGACTGATTTGTAGAGTACCGCCTAGCTGTCGGGCGTTGCTGTTTACGGCTTCGGGGATTTCGGCGTTGGCCGCGATCGTCGCCGGAGTTTTTAACAGAGATGTAAAATCTTTTTTGTGGCTGGACTTGAGTGATATCAATTCCGGTTGCACCGGAATGATTGTTGACTGTTGACTGTTGACTGTTGACTGTTGACCCGGGGTGGAAAAACTCAATGGTTGAGTGTTAACTGTTGACTCGATTTTATTATTGTGATGCAACCGGAAACAATATGAGGGAGATTCCCTAGGGGATAGCTGCGCCGTGCGTACTTCTGGAGAAGTTGCGAGCTCATCGGCTGCGGGCAAATCCTGCACAGTTGGGTTCACCTCATCCGATTGGTGACTATTTAAGAGTGGAACCGATAACAAATGTCGCTTGTCATCGAGTCTAGATCCCCCTAAATCCCCCTTAAGAAGGGGGACTTTGAGAATATTTCTTGTCCCCCCCTTATTAAGGGGGGTTAGGGGGGATCTAGACTTCGCTACAAACAACAGAGACGGTGGGTTTGACGTTAAGTTGTCCGCAATGACCTGATCCTCCTCCCTCTGCGCCCTCTGTGCCTCTGCGGTTCCCTCTCTAAACTCCGCCTCAGTCGGTGCGGCACTCGGATCGATCGCCCGCGCTGCCAATTCGCCGCCAGTCAGCGCAGCCAAAGTCAAAAATGCAATAATCGGAATTCGCATAGACATTAAATTTAAAGCATACCCAACGCATATTACCCAAAACCTGGCCTCCTGCCTATTGCCCGAAAAGAAACCCGGTATTTTTGAAGATACCGGGTTTCTGGGATGCTGAAATTTGGGAAAGTTCGATCGACCGCGGGCGATCGTAAAATTTGTTTAAATAGCTTGTCGAGAAACTCGTTTCTCAAAATGAGCCTGAGTCTGCTGCAACAGTTGTTCGCGACTATCCTTAGCGGTGGTAATGGTAGGGAGCAAGTTGCGAGCTTGTAACGTCATGTGAAGCTGTAGGTGTGCTACGTACTCACTGACATCTTCGCGAAGAGAGCAAGCCGGGTACTGTTTTAAAGTAGAGTTCAAAGTGTTCTCCTGCTTTGAGTTTGTAGTATTTTCTAATAATCATAGAGAATATCATGGTCTATTTCTAATTGTGTACTCCGTAATGAACTTTAACCTTTGGACTGCTATTTTGTTACAATTGTTTACAAATATTTCTTACCTATCCGGAGTCGATCCCCATGCAGTCTCAAGCAGTTGTAGGACAAAAGCACACCTTAAGTACATTTGTCAATAGCACCACCCAAACAGCAGCCTACCTCGACATCGGGTGCGGCAGACCCTTATTGATGCTGCACGGTTTCTTCGGAGAAAAGACTTGCTGGCTGCCATTAATTGAGTTATTGCAATCTCAGTTTCGGTGCATCAGTTTAGATATGTTAGGTTTTGGAGAATCCAGCAAACCAGAAATCCGCTATGACGTAGCTGTAGAAGTTGCTTTTGTGCGGCAAGTTGTAGAACAACTAAATATCGAACCCTGCTGCATTATCGGACATTCTTTTGGCGGTTGGGTAGCATCTGCATATTCTCTAAAATATCCTAATTCTGTTAGCAGTTTAGTCTTAGCAGCACCGGCGGGAATTCGGGACGACACTTTTTGTGGTCAATATGATGCTTTGCGGCCGCTGTTGTGGGAAACCCCAGCCGTGGATTGGGCCTTGCAGTTGGCAAAACCTTTTGCTAGTTTAGCGGGAAAAAGTGAGAAATTGCAGCAAATTTCCGGGTGGCGCAGGGAGTTAATGTCTCAACCAGTAGCAAGGTCATTTTTAATGAGCCGGATGCGGCCAGAAGACGCAGTTGATACAGTAGAAAAAGAAATTCACAAATTGCAAATTCCTACCTTAGTAATCGCAGCAGAGAGTGACGAAACAATTCCTCTATGGCACTGTGAAACCTACGCTAACGAGATACCAGGGGCCGAGTTAGCAATTATTCCTAATGCTGCTCACGGGTTGCCCCAAACTCAAGCTCAAATTATGGCGAAGTTGACTTGTAAATTTTTGAATAATTAAGAAAAACTGTCCAAGAAGCCGAATCCTAAAAATTGTGATAAGCCACTAATTGCCAATAATTGTGTTTTAGTATACTACTTTTTAAAAAAATACAGAATATATTGATTAGTGTATTGTACAATTATTTTTATGGCTCTTAAATCTTGTGTCAGCAGGAGCGACAGACATTTAGTTGAGTCGGGGATATTACCAATGGCGGCAATGAGGAACTATTTTAATCTGGAAGAAATTACGACAGCCAGAAAAATTAGTGCTGCGGTAATTAACATCAGCGGCCGCCAGCGAATGCTTTCCCAACGAACGGCTTTTTTTTGCATGAGGTTAGTTTGCTCTGAGAATGCGGCAGAAAGATCAAAACTGCGGGGGAATTTGTTAGAGGCGATCGATCTTATGGAAAAATCGCACCGCGACTTAATTAATATTGGCAGCAGCGTCAACTTAGTGAGTCCCCCTTCAGCCACCGTCAAGGCACTGTATTTTGAGTCGCCAGTGTATTTAGACAAACAAGTGCGCGCATATATCGATCGCATAAAAGCATTGCTGCAAGTTCCCGATGCCGAACTCATGCTGGAAAATCCCCATCTGCTGTATATTGTCGAAGCAGCGGGCGGCGACTTGCTAGAAGGTTTCGATGCCGTGGTGAGTCAATACCAGCAAGAAAGCGAAATAGAACAATTTGAAATCGACCTCAAACAGGTTGAACTTTATCAAGAAAGTTGTGCTGCTACCGCGAAAGCAGAAGCTCAAGCGGCCGAGATCGATCGCGCACTTTACGAACTCAAACAAACTCAAGCTCAACTCCTCCACAGCGAAAAAATGTCCTCGCTGGGGGCGCTAATGGCTAGTATCGTCCACGAAATTAATAACCCAGTTAGTTTTATTTACGGCAACTTGAGCCATGCCGCCATTTATACTCAAGATTTGTTGCACCTGCTGTGTTTATATCAAGAATACTGTCCCAATCCCTGCCCCGAAATTAAAGCTCTAATCGAAGAGATAGATCTTGATTTTCTAGTTGAAGACTTGCCTAAAGTTATCTCTTCCATGCAAATGGGTTCCAATCGCATTCGCGAAATTGTCAAATCTATGGGCAACTTTTCGCGAACCGATAACAGTAACATGACCATGTGCGATTTGCACGACAGCATTGACAGCACCGTGTTAATTTTGCGAAACCGTCTCAATTCTCAAATAGACCGTCGCGACATTCAAGTAGTTAAAAATTATGGAAAATTGCCTGCTGTAGAGTGTTATTCGGGACAGCTCAATCAAGTATTTATGAATCTAATTACCAACGCGATCGATGCTTTAGACGAGGTATCACAAAATCAGCCCTATGCTGCGCTAAAAATTTTGATCACCACAGAATTAGCTGGGCCAGATCACGTGAGAGTGCGGATTGCTGACACGGGACCCGGAATGACACCACAGATAAAAGAGCGAATGTTCGAGCAGTTTTTCACCACCAAGGAAATCGGTAAAGGTACCGGTTTAGGATTGTCTATTGTCTACAAAATTTTAGTAGAAAATCACCGAGGATCGCTCCGGTGCGAGTCGGAGCCCTGCAAGGGAACCGAGTTTATCATTGAACTGCCGATCGAGCAAACTTAAGCAATTTACTAATCATCCAAATTTATCTATGTTAACTGTGGCACGGGCGTCCCGCCTGTGTTAACTGTGGCACGGGCGTCCCGCCTGTGTTAACTGTAATTAAAATTTACACATATCCTACGCTAATTCGAGCTTCAAAGTTGGCAACAGCTTTTCTAAATTTCTGAGTGATTTTTGTTGCCAAGGAATATCATTGGAACCTAATACCAAAAGTTGAATCGTTTTCTTTTTCCGGACGCTAATGACAAATTTAGACAGCATACTGATACCGGAACTGTTAACAAATTCCAATTCTTTTAGGTTCAAGGTAATAGTAGGCGGTTCGCCATTGGCGACCTCATCTAACAATTCGACTATTGGTGCATACTCTGCTGGGCCGCTCAGGCTGAGTTCGCCTTGGAAAGTGACTGTGACTGATTCGGGAGCGTACTGAATGCTGTAATCTTCACCTTTAATTTCTTGAATGCCCATTGTGATTTTGTTTCCTGACTAAAATATTGCGATCGCACAAGAGAGTAAACATTGAAATGCTAGAAACTAGACCCTAATTTGAACTACAGTCGTAACAATGATGGTATCACTATCTGGCGTGCGATCGAATTTCCAACCTATCTTAGCTGAATAGTCATTAATCATCGTCAGCAATCCCAATCCCGAGGTATCACTTTCAAATTCCGCATTCTTTTCAAGCTGCTGCAAATAAAGTTCATTGGGATCGGAAGCCAGAATTTCTTCAATAAACTCCTTCAACTTATTTGCCCCTTGTGGCTTGACACTATTACTGGCAAAAATTACCGCCGTCACCTCTATTTCACCAATAAAATGTATACCAAATTTGACCTTGTAATTGGTATCATCGTTGTTAAATTTTATCGCATTTTCTAACAGTTCGTTGGCTACGTAGCTCACAGCTCCCTTGCTTTCTTTGATCCGTTTCTCGCTGCTAGCATCCTCCTCATCCACCGGAAGAAAGCTAGACAAATAATCGGCTACAAAATGAGCTGACAGCCTGTTATTGCGCCAGCGCTGTTTGATGGGGCGAGAACTCGGGGTAAATGTAAGTTCTAGGGAGTCGTGTTCAGGAGGAAATTCTTCAATGAATTCTCCAAAGATTTGTGTCATTGTTTTTAAGCTTCCAGATGTCATGATTTTTATCCCTCCAATTGATGTATTAATGTCACTTCTGGGTGAATTTCCACACGCCATTCCAGTTAGCAGGAATACTCTTTTCTAACAGCGATTGGATGCGTTTTAGGTAAAGTTGACTGGGCTTGTCATCTGGATTTAGGGCTACTATCTGTTTAAAACAAACTATGGCCTTAGCAAAATTTCCCTGACAATATTCTTGGAGTCCCTCCTCAAATATAGGCAAAGTTTGAATTTTGAGCGATCGCACTGGTTCTACTTCAACATCTAACACCTCACAAACTGTAATGGCTTCTTGTCTACCTTTGACAATAGCCCGATCCAAAAAACGGATATGATACTTTTCGGGTTGACTCAAACGTTGTACCACATCTCCAGAAATTAATAAAGATACGCCATAATACTTAGTCAAACCTTCCAGACGAGCGGTGAGATTGACATGATCTGAGAGCGCATCTGCTTGCATCCGATTCGCATCTCCAATAATCCCAACCATCGTATCACCCACATGGATACCAATGCCAATCTTCAGCGGTCTCTCCCCATTTATTTTACGGCTTTGATTGTATTTATGCAACTGCTCCAATTTCACAATTCCTGCCTGAATAGCATCATCCACGCCATCAGGAAAAACTGCCATGACTCCATCTCCTATATACTTGACAATAAAACCGTTGTGCTTACGAATTTCGGGACTAACTTGCTGTAAATAGTTATTGATGAAATCAAAGTTTTCTTGAGGAGTCATTTGCTCCGCCATCGTGGTGAACGAACGCATATCGGAAAACATAATTGCCATCTCTTTGCTCACGTGATCTCCAAGCTGGAAATCAACCATGCTCTGCTTGCCGAGAAATTGGAGAAATTCATCGGGAACGAAACGTCCGTAAGCCTGCAAAAGTTTCTCTAATTCTTGTTCCCGCGCTTTCACGGTTTCCACCATATGCGAAAATACCTGTGCCAGTTCTCCCAGTGCATCACTGCGCGCTGCCACATCTGACAATATCTGGGGTTCAAAGCTATTGTTTTTTACAGCAATAGCTGCATCTATAACCTTTTTTACCTGCTCAATGTAAGTCTGCATCTCTCGGTTTTTATGACGGATCTGGTTTTCCAGATCTGTGGAGTGTTGCGTGATAATTTCTACTAAGGTTTCATAGCTGTTTTTTTCATCCTCTACTTCCTCAAGTTTTTCGCTCAACTCCTGTAGCTGGTTATGGAGTTCTTCTGGAGATTTAGATGGTGCTAAATTTATTTGTGGTTTCATAATTTATACTTCCGAATCTGGAAGCGCAAAATTGTTTGACTTCCTCGCTGTAAATTATTATAACTTACAGGCGCGGAACTCGAAATCCTGTTTCTGCTTCGATGCTGGATCACTACATCCAAGGTTCCTCGTAGAAACCGGGTTGACGACCGTAAATCATAAATTATGCACAATATTTCCCTGTTGCTTCAATACTAGCAAGGTAATGTCATCAAATACCTTTTGTTCTCCAATAAATTTCCGCAAATCATCGATGGTGGCTTCCTTAATTTGTTCGGCGCTCAAATGCCAGTTTTGAGAAAGCACGTTACAGAGTCTTTCGATACCGTAAAATTTTTTGTGTATGTTTCTAGCTTCGGGGATGCCGTCAGTATAAAGTACCACCCCGTCCCCAGGTTCTAAGTCTACTAAAACATGGCTAATCCAATCGGAAATATCCTCATCTAAGCCGAGCGGAAATCCTAAATTTATGGTATCTATCCGCTGGATTTGACCACCTTTCCTGACCACAAGAGTTTCCTCATGTTGACCGCTAATACTAATTGTGCGATCCGCATAGTTTAGCACAGCTAGTGTCATATTTTTGTCGGAGTTCATGCGCTGGACATTTTTATAAAGAGTGCGGTTGAGGGTATCTAAAAAACGCACCGGGTTGGATTCTTGCATTTCCTGAAGAGTGCGAACAGCAGCTTGAGTCATCACCATCAAAATGCCGCTTTCTAACCCGTGTCCGGTGACATCACCAATGCAAATCGTGACCACCCCGTTAGTACAAAGTACGTCGTAGTAATCACCGCCTACTTCCGAGGCTGGCTCCATAAATCCGGCAATATCTAAATCTTCAATGGCTGCAAGTTCTGCGGGTTTAGGGAGAATCAACTGCTGCATTTGTTTGAGCATATCGAGTTCGGAGCTCATGCGGAGGTTTTCCGCTTTCAGGAGCTGGTTTAGAGCGGCAATTTGTTTAGTGGCTGTGGCGAGTTCAGAGGTGCGTTCTTTGACTTTATCTTCTAGAGTTTCAAAGGATTCTTGCTGTTGTCTCGCCATGCGGTTAAAAGAATTTCTTAAGGTTTCAATTTCCCAAATCCGACTGGAAGCAACATTCTGGTTAAGAGCACCACCTGCTAGATATTCTGAAGCTTGAGCAATTTGGTTTAGGGGGCGAGTAATCCAGCTAGCGGTGAAAATACCCACTCCAACAGAGACAATGAGAGCCACAATACACAGCCAAATGGTCTGCAGGGTGTTAGCATAAATTTGCGCCATAAAGTCCGATTCAGGAACTACTACTACACTCAGCCAATTGAGGCCGTATTTGTCAGTTAGCGGAGAAACTTGGATAAATTGCCGCTCACCGTTCAGCTTAAAGTCAAGTTGAACAGTTTGATGGATGTCTTCCAAACGCTTGAAGCGATCGAGCAGATAAACCACACTTTGACGCATCAGCGGGTTGCTGCTTTCCTGTGCTTTTATCCGCTTTGTATCTTTGCCTGTTCCCACCGAAAGAGGCTGTTCTTTAACCGAGGTGGCTATTAATTCACCCTGGGGTTCAATGATAAATACTTGACCAGAATTACCCACGCTTAAGGTTTCCAGGAAGTGGCGAATTTGATCTAGTCCCATCTGGCAAGTCAGCACGCCAATTAGTTTCCCTTCGGCATCATAATAGGGTAGACTCGCATTAATTTGTAGTGTACCGTAGCCAAAATTAATATAAACTTCACTCCAAGCTGCCTGTTTCTTCTCAACAACCACCCTGTAAAAAGGGCGCGTGCGAACGTCATAATTGGGCGTGGTTTTGTCAATTTTTGCCGGGTTTCCATCACCGTCAAGGTTGTAAAATATCAAGTCGCCACCCCCAGGACTAAGTTGCTGGGCAAGCTGAGGTTGTTCAAGTCCAACCAGCCGATTTACCCAACCCACTCGTAGGTACTGACCTTTTTCGTTGGCAATTCCTGCGTAACCGATCGACTTAAATTGCAGAACTTGTTTCCAAAAATAGGGTCGAGCTTGCTCCAAATCGTCAAAGTTCAACACTCCCAAAGGTACAGCATCCTGATTGATCTGATTCACCAGTGGCGGAGCTTCCAGATAGGTTTGGACACGTTCGTAAACTCTCGCACTCACTTCGTGCCGCAACTGACTAACAATATCGTTGACTATCTGCTCTCCGTTTCTGTAAGAAAGATAGCCAACGCAGCCAACAGCAGCCAAAATTTGGAGAACAAAGGGAACTACCAAGACATTGCGGAGACGGAATTTGCCCGATCTGGAGACGATCGCACTTTTTTGAGAAACCATTGTTAAAAACACTCCCAGCGGGCAGTTTTTTGTTACAAGACTTGATAATGGATATATTAAGAGCGACTAACAATGTTATCATATCAAAAACTCAACCAACATCAAAAAATCTGCGTTAATCAGCGCTCATCTGCCTCCATCAGCGGTTAAAATAAAAAAATAAATACTCAACAAAAATGCAAATTACTCAAGCCTTCCACGCCGCCCTACTCATCTCCAACCTAGAAAAATCCCAACACTTTTACAGCACCGTACTAAGACTGCCAAAAATAGATCGAGACTTAAAATTTCCCGGAATCTGGTATCAAATCGGCGACTTCCAGCTCCACCTAATTTTAGGTGCAACAATTATCCCAGATGCCGTAGACCATGCCAAATGGGGACGTAACCGACATCTAGCATTTTCTGTGGCTAACTTAGAGGCAGCCAAACAGCAGTTAATCGCTCACAATTGCCCGTTTCAAATCAGCGCTTCAGGTCGATCGGCATTATTTACCCAAGATCCCGACGGCAACATCATCGAACTCAGCGAGTAACAGATGAAAATCATCGCTTATTCTTACACCGAACCGCTACTGGAAGCAGCACCCGCACCGGAAATTTGGGGTCAAGAGGTCGATCGCACCTATCAAGACTTAGGAGGGCGGCAACAACTGCAACAACTCCTCAAAGACTGCCAAACAGAACCAGTCAAATACTTATTAATTCAGCGGTTTGAAGAACTAGGCGACACATTGCAGCAAGTGTGTTCGCACCTCGCCCAACTCGAAAACCTCGGCGTCGAAATCATCGTACAAGCAGAAACAGAACCGCGAAACCGCAAAAACTTGCTGCAAATACTCGCAGAAATACAGCGCAGCCAACACAGCCGGAGTATTCGCAAAGGACACGCGCGCAACCGCATCAAATCCCGGATTCCACCGGGCAAGGCTCCCTACGGCTACCGGCGCGGCAAAGATTGTTATACGATCGATAAAACCACCGCCCCCACCGTCAAAGACTTTTTTGAACACTTTTTAATTTACGGTTCCTTGCGAGGTTCCGTGCGGTATTTAGCCAAGAAATACAACAAAAAAATCTCTGTAAGTACCGGCCGCCGCTGGCTGACAAATCCCGCCTACCGAGGCGATTTGGAATATCAAAATGGTCAAGTAATTTCTAACACCCACGTCCCGATTATTTCCAGAGAAGAAGCCGCGCAAATAGACAGGTTACTGCGCCGCAACCGCTGCCTTTCTCCTCGCAGCGCTAGCGCCCCACGTTCCCTGGCAGGTTTAGCAATTTGTGCAGAATGCAAATCGCCCATGACAGTTGCCAAAGTCACCTCCTACCGCCAAGAAAAAGAATACCTTTATTTGCGACCGATTAACTGTCCAAAACAGCCTAAATGTAGCGGCATTTCCTACGATGAAGTATTGCAATTAACCATCGCCGGTATTTGTCGGGATTTACCCGATGCTGTTGCTGGGTTGCAAATGCCGAATATGAGTGGAATTAAAGCAGGAATTGTCAGGGCAATCGCATCGAAACAAGAAATCATAAAGCAACTTTCCGCCCTGATTGACAGCGGCATATTAGACACCGAAACGGCCGAGTTTAGAGCCTACAAAATCCGCACCGAAATTGCCGAACTGCAAAGCAAATTAGCGCAACTACCCCCAGTAAATTTGCGAGAAATTGCCCAAACAGTTTCCCTGCCCCAATTTTGGCTCGATTTATCAGAATCAGAACGCAGGTTTTACTTTCGAGAATTTATCGATCGCATTGAAATCGTCCGGGAAAATACCAATTGGAAACTGCAAATTATTTTCATTTTTTAAGGATTAGCTCGACGTTCATCCAGAGATCCTAGGTTAGATGCCCGACTTCTTAAAGAAGTGGGGTATTTGGGTACTCTCTTAGTTCGCTAGGAGTAGACTTCGTTTGACAAGAATCAGTTTCAACCGCTGAATTATCTTTTTTAGCTTTTAGCCAATAGGCGATCATCTCTCCCTTTCCTTTAATCGTGATCGCACCTCTTTCCTCAAATAAATACCGATCTTTTAACAGTTCGTAAATAGCCGTAGTAACTTGAATATATCCCGGTAATCCTTGACATTCCATGCGAGAAGCAACATTAACAGTATCTCCCCACAAGTCATAGATAAATTTTTTAGTGCCAATTACGCCAGCAACTACGGGCCCTGTATGAATGCCAATCCGAATTTGAAATGGTTCGCCTCTGTCAGTTTGAAAATCAGCGATCGCTTTCTGCATATCCAAGGCCATATTCGCGATCGCTTCTACATGATCTGCCCTCGGCACAGGCAAACCCCCCGCTACCATATAAGCATCTCCAATTGTTTTAATTTTTTCCAAACCGTGTTTTTCAGTTAGTTGGTCAAACCTTGAAAAAATCTGGTTCAATACATTTACCAATTCTAGAGGTAACATTCTAGCAGCAATAGACGTAAAATCGACAATATCGGCAAAAAGAACTGTTGCTGAATCAAACCTCTGGGCAGGAGAACCCTCGCCCTTTTTCAAATTTTCAACAATCGCTGCGGGTAAAATATTCAGCAATAAATGATCCGACTTTGTTTGAGCAAGCCGTAAAGCTAGCTCCACCCCCTGCCGCTCTTTAATTTCGTTTTGCAAACGTTCGATAAGTTCTTGGGATTGCTTCGTGTGCTCTTGAAGTAACTTTTGTTGACTTTGAATTGTTAACTGATTTGCCACTCGTGCCAATACTTCTTTACCGTGAAAAGGTTTAGTAATATAGTCAACTCCTCCCACCTCAAAAGCTTTTACCTTATCTAAAACGTCATCTAAGGCGCTTAAGAAAATCACGGGAATGGAACTGGTTTTGGGTGAAGCTTTCAACTTTGCACATACCTCATATCCATTCATGTCTGGCATCATCACGTCCAGCAAAATTAGAGTCGGCGGAAACTCCAGCACTGTCGCGATCGCCCTTTGCCCGTTCAGCGCTTTACGAACCTGATACCCTTGTTCGGTCAAGATTGTAGATAAAAGCCGCACGTTATCGGGCTTATCATCAACTACTAAAATGTTGGCTTGAATGGTAGGATATTGATTGCTGTCCATGCGAGGGTTCTCGGTTGTTTTTTAAGCTCAAAGATCTTCACACTTAATAATTCGCTATCCACCAAAACGAAACAGTATAAATTTTAATTCCTCTCTTACAAAAAGAGGGTCAGGAGAAGTGGTGGGGGTTAAGGTTAGGTCTTTTTTAAATAGGAGATGCTCCTAAGTTGAGATTAGTTGGGAACTGGTATTATCATCGTCGTAACTGCTGATTGCGCTAGCTCTATAATATCGTCAAACAGGAAATCCTCCACTAAAGTAGTTAAAACTTGTGCGGCTACAGCCAACTCTCTAGGCATTTCCTCAATCAACTTGACAATTTTATCGTCGCAACATTCATGAGCAGCATGAGATATCTTTTCTACCCACTCAAGAGGCATTTGACCGAGTTGTGACTCGACAGATTGATTGCTAGTTTCTTCGCTAATTTCGCTTTCCTTTTCTAGTAGTGCATCAACAGATTCCTCGTAAATGTAACGCACTCCTAAAAGTTCTTCCATTTTCGCAAATAATATCTGTGCCTCGAAGGGTTTACGCATGAAATCATCGCATCCTGCTCCTAAAATAGTTTGTCGTTCCTCTTCAAAAACGCTAGCAGTAAGAGCAACTATTACAGTTGGTTTTCCGAGAGGATGAGCTTTAATTTTTCTGGTGGCTTCATAGCCATCCATGACAGGCATCTGCATATCCATCCAGATCAGGTGCGGTTGCCAATCCTCCCATACAGCAATAGCTTCTTCACCATCTCTAGCTTCTCGCACTAGGATGCCTAGTGGTGACAATAATCTGTCTATGACTAGGCAGTTATCGGCGCGATCGTCAACAACCAAAATCCGGTATTCGGGTTGATTCGGTGCTAAACCAATTACTTTTTTCTGCGGTTTAAGAATTTTAATCTGGGTGGGAGTGGCAAGGTGGATTTGAATATCAAATGCAAACTTACTTCCCAACTCAGGTGTACTGCTGACAGTAATATTTCCTCCCATCATTTGTACAAATTTGCGGCTAATTGGTAAACCTAACCCAGTTCCCTGTTGAGATTTTTGACCTGTTTTTGTTTGCTCAAATGGTTCAAATAACTTATTCATTTCTTCTGGGGCAATGCCAAGACCCGTATCTTCTATTTCAAACTGAAGGCGTAACAATTTCGGGTGAAGGTCATTCGCGTCTACACAATCACAGTCCCCCAAGCTTTGGGACTGATTAAAACCATTCCACCATCCGGGTTTTCTTTGTATAGCTGCGGTTTCAACGGCTAAGCTTTCGGAATGTTCACAACCCGCGCCAGCAAGTTGTATTTGCGTGTCGGAAAAGTCTGCCGTTTTAGCCCCCAAACTTTCTTCTACCTTCTTTTTAACTCGCAAAGTAACGCTACCCCTCTCTGTAAACTTGATCGCATTTCCTACAAGATTAATCAAAATTTGGCGCAATTTACCTTCATCTCCACTAACAAATTCCGGTACACCGTCACCCACTTCCAAATTTAGCTGCAATTTCTTAGATTTAGCTTTTAATCGAAACATTTCTTCTAAGGTTTTTAGCAATCGCATTAAATTAAAACTGCTTTCATTAAGCTGACTTCGGCCAGCTTCAATTTTGGACATTTCCAAAATGTCATTGATTAGCGAAAGCAAGTGTTCACCAGCGCGATTAATAATTTCTAGGTGCTGTTGGTGTTGATTGTTGAGAGATGAATCGCGCACCATCACTTGACTAAATCCGAGAATGGCATTCAGGGGAGTCCGCAGTTCGTGGCTCATAGAAGAAAGGAACTCGCTCTTGGCGCGGTTAGCTGTATCAGCAACTATGACAGCTTTTTGTAATGCTGTTTCTGCTAATTTGCGCTCGGCAATTTCTGTTTTGGCTTGTTCAAAAAGGGTGCATTGCTGGATGGCAATTGTTAGCTGCACGGAAATTTGCTTGAGAGATTCTATCTCAGAAGAGTTCCAATGCCTAGGACTGCGACAGTGATGAGCAATGAGTAGCCCCCACAGTTTTTCACCTTGCAAAAGGGGAACCACGAGGTTAGCTTTAATTTCAAACTCGCTCAGTAAATTAACATGGCACTCTGAAATACCTGCCGTGTAAATATTGTCGATCGCGCGAATGTGTCCCTGCTCGTAAAAAGAGACGTAGCCTTGTCGAAAACAAGGGTCATTAATGTCAATTCCCAAAATTGGCATCGTACCGACGGCTACCGACTCGACGGCTACCAATCCACTCCAATCTTGGTTAAAGCGGTAAATAATAGTCCTGTCTGTGGACAAAAACTGGCGGACTTCTTCCACAGCCATTGTCAGCACTTCTTCTAAGTTAAGAGAGGAACGAATTCGCTCTTGAATGGAATTCACGAGCCGCTCCCTTTTTACTTGTTGCTGCAAAGCTGCTTCCGCCTGTTTGCGAGCAGTAATATCTACTCCATAACCAACGCACTCCACAGGTATGCCAGCAGCATTTTTGACCAACTTAACTTCATCGTATATCCAGCGATAACTACCGTCTTTGTGCCGTTCGCGGTATTCGTAGGAAATCGATTCTTTTTCCAATATCTGAGCAAAAGCAGTAGCAACAATTTCTCGATCTTCGGGGTGAATGAGGCTATGCCAATCAAGGGGGCCATCAACAAATTCTTGTGCTTCGTAACCAATCATTGAAACAATATTATCGCTGACAAATGTTACGTCATAATTTCCCTCTAATTTGCAGCTAAAAATCACCGCCGGAGTAGTCGCCAGCAAATATTGCAAGCGTTCGGTGACAGAGCGCAAGTTTAACTCGGCTTGTTTGCGATCGCGAGCTTCCATTGCTAAAGCTGCGATCTGCGCCACATAGCTAGCGAAGCTTTGTTCGTCGAGCGTCCAATTCCTGGTCGTTCCCTGATGTTCTAAACAAATTACACCCGCAATTTGTCCTTGATGGGTAATAGGAACATCTAGCATCGACGAAATGTTTAAAGGCGTCAAATAAGATTCGCTAAATTCAAGGGTGCGCGGATCGGTTTTGGCATCAACCACTGCGAGTACCTGTTGTGTATTCACAGCTTGGAAATAGCTAGGATAGTCAGCAACTTTCAGTTCTGCACCGACGCTGTGTTGATTGGGAGTCAGTTCGTAAATATCCGCACAGCACATTGCGGATTTATCTTCCTGATAAAACCAAACACTTGCCCGATCGACATTCAGAGTACGGGTTGCCATTTGTGTAATCTCTCTCAACGCCTCGCCGATGTTTCCCTCGTAGATACTAGAGTTTTTTGCTAATTCGAGCAAACCATTTTGTTGTTCTGTTAACCTAGTCTCTCGTTCGCGCAAAGCGGATTCAGCGGCTATTCTTTCTCGGATTTCTGCTTCTAAATAACCATTGATTTCTCTCAAGTCTGCGGTACGTTCTTGAACTTTAATTTCTAAGTCATCATAAGCGTGACGCAAGGCTAATTCTGCCTCTTCACGCACATTAATTTCACACTGCAACTTGCGATTTATTGCCTCTAATTCTTGGGGAGTTTTTAAAGATAAAAATTGTGGTAATAGTGTTACCATCTGTCCAGCAGTGAAGCAGGAAACAAGTGCAGTAATTCCTTTCTCAATCCCCGACAGCCAATAAGCGGAATGCCACAACGTCCAAATGTCTAGCAAGTGTCCCGTGCCGCAGAGAATAATAAATGCACCAAATAAAGCAAATATTCCTAAAAAAGGAACGTCGCGCCGCTTGAAGATAAAATAAATCAGCATCGCCGGAATTGAATAGTAGGCGATCGCAATTAAAAAGTCGCCTGTTACGTGCAGCCACACTAAAGGAGTTTGCCACAGATAGCAGTGACCGTGAGGCATATACTGAGTTGGAGAAAAGATATTTTTGAGTGCTTCCCACATAATATTTGCTATTTGCAGATAATGTTGATGTGAACGATGCCTAAGCTAGGGAAAAAAGTAAAATTGATTCAAAACTGTAGCTGGATGCGGAATGAGTTATTAACGCCTCAACCCAGCTCGTTCATAACAACTTGCTTGTGGGGCAGGTGGCAATCGCATTGGCTAAGTTGCGATTGCCAAGGAATTTCAATGATAAACTCCGTACCTCTCCCAACCTCGGAAGTGCAGCGCAAATAACCTTCATGGGCTTGAATAATCTGATAAGAAATCGCCAAACCCAGCCCAGTACCCGCACCGATAGGTTTCGTCGTAAAAAACGGATCGTAAATTTTAGCGATCGCATCATAATCTATGCCAGTGCCATTATCAGCAATGTGAATTTGCACCCACTTGCCATCAACTAAAAGGGTGCGGATGCGAATTGTTAGCAGGTCGCAATAGGTATATGGGAAGTGTTCAGAGAAATTATTTTCCCAATAGCCTTGAGGCGACTCTCCCTGCTGTGCCATCTGTTCTAAAGCATCAATAGCATTAGAAAAAATGTTCATAAATACTTGATTAAGCTGTCCCGCATAGCATTCCAATAGTGGCAACTCTCCATACTCTTTAATCACTTGGATAGGCGGACGGTTTGTTTGTTCTTTTAAGCGGTGCTGCAAAATCATTAAAGTGCTATCGAGTCCCTCATGAATATTTACCTTTTTCATCTCGGCTTCGTCTAATCGGGAGAAACTTCGTAGAGATTTAACAATCTCCCTAATTCGCTCTGCTCCAATTTTGATCGAACCAAAAAGTTTTTGCAAGTCTTCTAAAATAAAATCGAGTTCTATAGTGTGAATCTTGTCTGCAATTTCCGGCGCAGGAGTGGGGTAATAAACTTGATAAGCCTTAATCAATGCCAAAATATCTTTAATGTATTCCTGTGCCGGAATCAGATTGCCATAAATGAAGTTAACAGGGTTATTGATTTCGTGAGCAACCCCAGCTACCATTTGCCCCAAAGAAGACATTTTTTCAGTTTGCACGAGTTGAGTTTGAGCGCCTTTAAGTTGTTGCAGAGTTTCCTCTAGCTGCTGAGTTCGTTCTAGCAGTTTAGCTTCCGAGTGCCGCAATGAATTTTCAGCCAAAAAGCGATCGCGATTTTCCTGTAACAAAAGTTCATTAGTGGATTCTAAAGCGATCGTCCTCTCCATCACCCGTTTTTCCAATTCTAGCATTAATTCCGAGAGTGCTTCTTGAGCTTGTTTGCGCTCGCCAATCTCATTTTGTAAAGCTACATTTGCGACCGCCAATTGATCGGGACTGGGAATAGCCAAAATTTTTGGGATTAGTTCCACCAGCACTGCTGCTGTAGATAGCGAAATCAGCGCTGTAATCCCTTTAAGAAAACCAGAGAACCAATAATTAGGATGCCACAGCGTCCATATTTCCATAATATGGGTAATACCGCAGCAGACAATAAAAGAGCCAAACAGCATGAAAACCCAGTCAAAAGGAACATCTTGCCGCTTTTTGACAATATAAATCAGCGTGGTCGGTATCAAAAAATAAGCGACGGCTATCAAACCATCGGACAAAATGTGTAGCCCCACTAATCCCGGCTTCCACAAGTAGCAATGACCGTGAGGAATAAAATAATTTGAAAACATTGTATGAGCCATTTGCGGTATCAATCCTCTTATTTTATAAGATTTTTTTGAGGAATTACAGTAGAGTTAAAAAACCTGCTTCCACAAAAAGAAGAATTAGGATTTTGTGCTTAACACTTGGGATCGGGAGATGCAGATACCTGAAAATAACTTTAATTAAATTAGCATAAATTAACTAAACTTTAGCCATGTCAACGCACTTGTGATGAGGAGATACAGCGACCTGAAAATAGCTTTAATTAAATTAGCATAAATTAACTAAACTTTAGCAATCTCAACTGTCACATCTTTAAATTGTGCCTTCACGACCAAATGTGACACCTGCATGACATTTTGGCAAACGAGCGAGAAAAACTGAACACTGCTACCTGAAAAACCCCGCTATCAGCTCTTGAAATTGGGTTAGAGCGCTCAGTGACCCATGAATCCTTTATTGATATTGGTGCGCTGCGGTGAGATTTAACAGATTTGACCAGTTAGTCCCTGAGAAATTTCGCGACAGAATCGTGTCGCAATCCAATAGGGGATCAGCTTTACAGTCAATCATAAGTGATAATATCAACGATACACTTATATGGTAATTGCCGGTTATGACGATAGATGAGGTACTACAGCTAACTCGTGTGCGATCGCAAAAAGATTTATATCCCGTACAAGAAATCATACTCCGCCAAGTTTGGGAAGGAAAGACTTATACAAGCATCGCCTCTACCTCTCATTACGGAGAGCATTACCTGAGAAACATCGCCTCCTCCTTGTGGCAAACTCTCTCTGAAATCTTGCAGACACCTATTAGCAAATCTAATTTTCGCTCCTCAGCAGAATCGCGTTCCCTGACCCCAGAGGAACGAGAATTAATTGAAGAATTCACCCGCAGCCAATGCCTAGCAACACCTTTAGAATATCCCGGCTCTCCAGTACCCATCGGTTCACCATTTTATATCCATCACCCGCTAATAGAAGAACTCGCCTATCGAGAAATTGCCAAACCTGGAAGTGTTCTGCGGATTAAAGCTCCCAGGAAGATGGGAAAAAGTTCTCTCCTGCTACGGATTTTAGATCGCGCTAATTCTCTCGGGTGCCGAACTGTAAGTTTAGATTTTCAGCAAGCCGAAGAAGCTGTTTTAGACAACCTCGATAAATTTTTACGCTGGTTTTGTGCCAACATCAGCCGTCACCTAGGATTGCCACCTCTATTAGAGGATTATTGGGATGAAGACATGGGTAGCAAAGTAAGCTGTGCTATCTATTTACAGCAATATATTTTAGACCAAATAAATAGTCCGCTTGTCTTAGCTTTAAATGAAGTCAATAGGATTTTTGAGTATCCAAAAATTGCCAGAGAATTTTTGCCGCTGCTGCGAAGCTGGCATGAAGAAGCAAAGCGGATTAAAACCATGGAAAAACTGCGGGTAATCGTTCTTCACTCCACAGAAATTTATATTCCTTTAAAGCTCACTGAATCGCCCTTTAATGTCGGTTTACCGCTGCAATTGCCCTATTTTACAGAAGAGCAGATACTTGCTTTAGCCCAGCGTCACGGAATGGATTGGACAGATAGCCCCGATGCCGATCGACTCATGGCAATGGTGGGGGGACATCCTTATCTGGTTCGACTAGCTCTTTACCACCTCTGTCAAAACAGTTTAACGCTAGATCGGCTACTACAAGAAGCTCCCACCATAGCCGGAATTTATAAAGATTACTTGCGGAGTTTTTGGGTGACATTCCAAGAGTATCCCGAACTTGCGGTTGCACTTAAACAAGTGGTAAAATCGGAACGCGGAGTGGAATTAGATCCCATAGTAGCTTCTAAATTAGTTAGTCTGGGGCTGATTCATATCGATAATAACCGCTGTACGCTGAGCTGCGAATTGTATCGCCTATATTTTGCTTCGCACAACTTTATTTAGAGCGAGGTTTGAGAGTTGATTTGCGTAAATTATTTGAGAATTAAGCGATCGCACCACATCCTCACCTCTCAATAAACTAACTAAATACTTACATTTAAATTAATCCATAAACGGCATGACCAAGGTTACATACCAAATTGGCGGCAGTCTCACAACTGATGCGCCTACCTATGTCGAACGACAAGCAGATATCCAACTTTATGAAGCCTTAAAAGAAGGCGAATTTTGCTACGTCCTCAACTCCCGACAGATGGGCAAATCTTCCCTTCTCGTTCGCACCCTGCATCGACTGCAAGCAGAAGGATTTCTATGCAGCGCGATCGACATGACTCGCATCGGTAGCGAAAACATTACTCCTTTACAATGGTATAAAGGAATCGTTGGGGATTTGTGGCGCAGTTTTAATCTTGTAGGAAAAGTCAATTTAAAAACCTGGTGGCAAGAACAAGAAGAAGTTTCTCTCCTGCAAAGATTGAGTCAATTTATTGAAGAGATTTTATTAGCCCGATTTCCCGAGAATCGAATTATTATATTTGTCGATGAGATTGATAGTATTTTAAGCTTAGATTTTCCCGTTGATGACTTTTTCGCCTTGATTCGTTATTGTTACAACCAACGAGCCCTCAATCCCGCATACAATCGGATAACATTCGCGATTTTCGGAGTAGCTACACCCAGCGATTTAATCGCCGATAAAAATCGGACACCTTTTAATATCGGACAATCAGTAGATTTGCACGGGTTTTCCTGGGAAGAAGCCTCTCCTTTAACTAAAGGGTTAGATAGTGTAGTCAGTAATGCCGAGGCAATTATTAAAGCAATATTAGCTTGGACTTATGGGCAACCATTTCTGAGCCAAAAGCTGTGTCAATTGATAGTAACAGCCGCGCGAGAATCTCACAGTGACGTGCTGACAATTCCACCGGGAACAGAGGGATTTTTTGTGGAATCGCTGGTACGATCGCAGATCGTCCAGAATTGGGAATCTCAAGATGAGCCCGAGCATTTAAAGACGATCCGCGATCGCATCCTGAGAAATGAGCAACGTGCTGGAAGACTACTAGGCATCTATCAAAAAATCTTACAAGGAGTGGAAGTACCCACCGATGACTCGCGAGAACAGGTAGAACTATTGCTGTCTGGTCTGATAGTAAAATACCAGGGTTTTTTACAGGTAAGAAACCCCATTTATCAAGAAGTATTTAACAAAAAATGGGTAGAAAAAAATCTCGCTTCCTTGCGTCCATACTCTCAAGCCTTTGATGCTTGGATAACTTCCAAGCAGACCGATAAATCCCGACTCTTGCGCGGAGAGGCCTTGAAAAATGCTCAAGCTTGGGCCCAGGGTAAAAGTTTGAGTGACTTAGATTATCAGTTTTTAGGGGCTTCTGAAGAATTAGACCGAAGAGAAATGCAGGTAGGATTGGAAGCAGAACGGGCTAAAGAAATTCAAGCCAGACTAACAGAAGAACAAAAAAGATTAGCTGTAGAGAAAAAAAGTTCTAGGCGGCAAAGATTTTTGCTTTTTGTAGTAAGTATAGCATTAATTATCGCCTGTGCATTGGGGCTAGCGGTGTATTTTCAGTATCGGCAAACTGCTGTCAGCGAAATCAAGGCGATCGCCAAATCTTCCGAAGCCTTATTCGCCTCAAATCAAAAATTAGACGCATTCATAGAGGCAATCAGAGGAAAGCGACAACTGCAAAAGTTAGGTGGCGTAGACCCAGAACTCGAACGCTCTGTTAAAGAAGCTCTCCATCAAGCTGTTTATGGAGCAGTTGACTATAATCATTTATCGGGGCATGACAATGTGGTTAATGATGTAACATTCAGTCCTGATGGGGAACTCATAGCCTCAGCTTCTGCCGATAAAACCATCGATCTTTGGAAAAAAGACGGTACAAAACTAGGAATGCTTCAAGGACACAACAATGCAGTTTGGGGAGTGGTATTTAACCCCAGAGGCGATCTAATTGCTTCTGCTTCTGCGGATAAAACAGTCAAACTTTGGCGCAAAAACAGTACAAATTTACCAAAGGTCAAGCCGAGTTATACCTTGTGGCAGACCTTAAAAGGACATACCGATAACGTTACACAAGTCGCGCTCGCTCCTAACAATCAGATTATTGCTTCCGCTTCAAAAGATAAAACAGTTAAACTCTGGAGTACAGACGGCAAACTGCACAGAACTCTCACCGGACATACAGACGAAGTTACCAGCGTTGCCTTTAGCCCGGACAGTCAAACTATTGCATCTGCTTCTAAAGATCAAACCATCAAACTCTGGAATGCAGACGGTAAACTGATCCGAACCCTCACCGGACATACGGATAGAGTTATGAATGTTGCCTATGCGCCAAGTGCAGGCTACGCCAACAGCCCTTCACAATATCTCATTGCCTCGGCGAGTGCGGATAAAACGGTCAAACTTTGGCACCTTGATGGAACTTTAGTCAAAACCCTAACTGGACACAGCGATGCCGTGACCAAAATCGCTTTTAACCCTCAAGGTGATTTGCTTGCCTCGGGAAGTCTAGACAGAACAGTCAAACTGTGGCAGCTTGACGGGACTCTGGTAAAAACCCTGCTAGTCGCCAAGGATGTCGTCTCTGGATTGGCTTGGAGTCCTGACGGGCAAATCTTTGCCTCATCCAGTTGGGATGGCCCGATCGCACTTTGGAAGCTTGATGACAGTTTGCTCAAGACTCTTAACGGACATCAAGCATCAATTTACACCATAAAATTTAGCCCTGATGGTAAGACAATTGCCACCGCCAGTCGTGACAACACCGTTAAACTTTGGCGGCTTGATGGTAGCTTAATTCGCACTTTCCCCAAACAAGCCGATAAAGTTTTCGGAGTAGATTTCAGCCCAAAAGGAGACACGATTGCTACAGGCGGTTACGACAGCACTGTACGGTTGTGGCAACTGGATGGCACGTTACTCCAGACTTTCACCGGACATCAAGGCAGAGTCTTCGCGGTTGATTTCCATCCAAATGGGCAGTCACTCGCCTCGGCGGGTGAGGACAAAACGGTCAAAATCTGGAGGATTGACGGCACCCAATTGGCAACTCTCAAAGGACATACCGATTACATTAACGGAGTTGCCTTTAGTCCCGATGGAAAGCTCATTGCCTCTGGTAGTGTGGACGGCACTATCAAACTTTGGCAGTGGGATAGTGCGATCGCATTTGGAAAGCCCAGCTACAAGCTTCTACACACTTTAACAAGCCATCGCCGTCAGGTGGCGGGAGTGGCATTTAGCCCTAATGGCAAGACTCTGGCTTCAGCAGGTATGGATAGTATGGTGAGACTTTGGCGGTTGGATGGTTCACAAATCAGAGCCTTAAAGGGACACAAAAATGGGGTGTTCGGAGTGGCATTTAGCCCCGATGGCAAGACTCTCGCCTCAGCAAGTTTTGACGGCACTGTCAAACTTTGGAGGTACGACGGTAAAGAACTTGAAACCTTAAAAGGACATAGCGATGGGGTGTTCGGAGTGACATTTAGCCCTGATGGAAAGTTCCTCGCCTCAGCCAGTCAGGATACTACAGCAATTGTGTGGAAGCTAGAGCGAATTTTCCAGCTCGATTTTCTCCAGTATGGATGCGACTGGGTGCAGGATTATTTGCGAACGAATGCTGATGTGAAGGAGGAGGATAGACATTTGTGCGATCGAGTAAAAATCAGGTAGGAGGCAGAAGGATCAATAATATTATTCCTTCTGGTAGGATAGACAAACAGAATAATATCAAGTCTGCTTTATTAGGAATAATTGCTTAATATCTGTGGCGACAGCATCAGAAGATTAGATAACATTTCTCTGGCTTAGCTACTTTTTATTGCTATCTCCTTTAATACTAAATCCGGCTTAACTACTCCCTTTATCTCTCAGTCCGCAGAGGCGGAGTTCGATTGTTTAGTAGCGGTTGAAACCGCCGAATGATACGCAGAATGATAAAGGGAGTAGCCAACCTGGATTTGGTATAATAACTACAGAGTAATGAAATCGCTAGCGGTGAGAATACCGGGCGTAATATTGTTAAGCTTCGCCAACAATTGATTGGTGTCCGTCACAGTAATCACAGTCTGATTGTTGGTAGAAGTGATGCTGAGTTGATTGAAACTCAAACCCGGATTCAACCCTATTAAATCCTCGCCCCTGCGGAAATCAGTAATGATATGGCTACCCGAACTTTGATTTAGGAAAAACACATCATTTCCCGAACCGCCAGTCAA
>NZ_JAUBPS010000127.1:0-7219 GCF_036700865.1 Microcoleus sp. S13C4 | reverse complement strand
TTGGTTTGTAAGGCAATTATCTATGTATATCTTGCCTTACAGATTTTTTTTGGCTCACTTTTTCAGTGCCATTGACCTATAGAACCCATTTGACATCTTTGAGGCTGCGAGTCGAGCGCCCGTTGTCTGTCGAGCGCCCGTTATCTGTCGAGCGTCGGTTGCCTGTGGAGCGTCCTAAATATCTCAAATGGGTTCAAAAGAACCGCTATTGACAGGATGCTCCTTTATATCTTGCCCTTTTTGTCAAGTACAATTTATACCAAATTAGATGAGCTTACCCTGACTTAATTGCACCAATGCTCTTTATGGGTAGTTTGAATGCAGAAGAATTTGAAGGATGGTTATCTTTATATTTGTTACCAGATTTAACAAGTCCATCTATATTAATTATGGATAATGCACCCATTCATCGTAAGACGGTCATTAGACTATTGGTTGAGTCGGCGAGTCATCAGATAATACAGCAATTTCCAGGTTCATGGAGTACGGTTGCAAGGGTTTGTCAACCATTTTGGTAAGTGTTTGGGAGTAAGGTGTACTCTATTTCCCTGGAATCTGCTGTATTTTTACCAAAATACTCTCCTGACTTAAATGATATTGAGCATGATTTTAGTGCATTAAAGAGAGCTAAAATGTATGCGTCTCCTGGCACATCTCTTGATGAAATTATTCGTGCTTCTTGTGCAGTCTAGTGTCTCATACTTATTTGAAATGACTATATAGCTCTACCAGCCAAAGAAATTTTCTCCAACAGAAGGCGATCAATTAAATCTTTTGTTTGTGAACCCATTACTTTGTTTGTAGGATTCTCTACAAATTGGCGACCGCAACTAGGACAATTGTCTGAGGTTTTTTTATTATGAATTCTACCATTCTTAACTATGTGATTTGAACAGAATCAGGGCAATTTGGTCGTAAGGATAGCATATTATATGACTAAATTAATGTTGGTCAATATCAACGGTTCCAGCAAGAATTACTTATGATACCATAACTGTAACTCCATCTACATTCGAGCGAGTAAAAAAATATTAAAATCACAAAATTTGATAGTGTGAGTTATAAAATTAACCTAGGGATTCAATTACGGTAATTAAATTTCACTACATATTTATTACTACCCAATTTCCCAATGGATATCATGAATTGTGATCAATTCACTTCTTGTTATCTCGTGATTTTTTTCCTCTGCTGGAAGATACAATTGGCTCAGTTTGAAATGAAAATTGTCCTTGCTAAAATTATGACAACCGTTGATTTACCACTCGCAGATCATCGTCCCGTCAAACCTATACAGCGGGGATTAACTTCAGGAGTTTCTCCGGTAAGTATCGTTAAAAATGGTGAGCATTTTGTCAGTAATTCTAATGTTCAGTTAACTTCTAGTTAAGTTGAACTCGATTAAAATGCTCATTCAACAACTTTAGCACTTCTTGAGCGATTAATTTGTTGGCTTTTGGGGTAAAGTGTCCATCACCAATAAAGTTACTGAGATCAGTAGCAGGAACAATATTATGGGTACTGATATAGGGAATTGAAGCATTTTCTAAGGTTGGTTTGAGTGCTTGGAACAAATGATCTTCATATCCACGATCATTAAGAATAAGCACAATTGGCATTTTACCATCAGCTTTAGCTGTGGCTCCGAAATCGTTAACTATTGCCCTTAAAACAGGAATTTCTGATTCGGCATTAAACCCTGTTGTACTATGAATTTGATTTGTAAGTGTGAGCTGATGACGTTGTGCTAAAGCTCTGCGAATCAATCGGATAATTACCGAATTATCCAGCCATTTTTTCTGGAATATAAATCCATTAAAAAATTGATCGTGTTCTTTAAGTTGATTAACAAATGCGTTCCACTGTTGCTTATTTTGGAGGGCAGCCCGAAGTTGAGCTAAAGACATCACATTGGGCGAGATTGCCTTCAGCTTTCCATCTTCCAAAAAGTATCGTGGGTAGGTGTAAGGTGCTGGTCCTTCAAACTGCCAAGTCATGCCGTTAAGAGTTCTGAGTCCTTTAACGCTAGAAGCTAACAGTCCCAAAATTACTATATCGGCTTGATGCTTACCTCGATCTAAATTGTACGCAGCGAAGGAGTAATTAGGCGGAGCAGCAGGTCCGGCGATCGCTCTAATCATCAGCCTCGAATCCATTTCCTCCATGGCGGTGCCGACATTATTGGAAAATGACATACCGTAGATAGCAATTAGCAAATCTTTATCGGAAGTTCGGCTAACGGGTATATTTAACTTCTTCCATAGTTCTGGATCTAACCAGCCAGCAATTGCTATAGGTGAACTTAATTCATCCGTAGAACCGACCATCCGTGAAAGCTTGCCCTCAATAGATCGCCCATATTCAAAATATGTATTGAGTTGCCCTGGAGAACTTGCTAAAGGATCGGACGGATATGGAAACATAAAATTGATCGAAAAATCGAACATCAATAGGAAGAAAATGATCCACAGTCCGGTGACGAATTTTTTACGCATGGCATTGCTGATAGCTGGTTTAAAATTGAGAATAGATGAACTGTGCAGGGGCATTGCTTTCTCCCATCAATAAAATAATAATGAGTGCTGTATAAAAAGCTGCACGGGCTGGGGTTGGATAACGACGGTAAAAATCGGGATTATCAGTTTGGTAAGCCAAAAATTCATAGCTGATCAGTAGTGGAATGCCCAAGATAGCAGGTAATGGGGGTGTAGGCAGACTGAGCGCCAAGTTTCCGAAATCTCCAAACAGAATTTTTGTAAAGGAGATAATCTGAGTCAGGGAAGTGGCTTTAAACAACAGCCATCCATAGCAAGTCAGCATAAAAAAGAATAGAGTTGCGACTACTCCTTCTAGAAGTTTGAACTTATTTTTGCTCGGTAGTTGTTTGTTAGTAGTCTTAGGGGTAAAAGCTCGATACACAGACAAAAGCATCCCCTGATAAAATCCCCACAGGATAAAGTTCCATGCTGCGCCATGCCAAAGTCCGCCCAGTACCATTGTTGTCATCAGATTTTGATAAGTTTGGCGATCGCCTTGACGGTTTCCCCCAAGTGGTATATATAGGTAATCCCGTAGCCAAGTAGAGAGGCTAATGTGCCAGCGACGCCAAAACTCGCTGGGATCTTTAGAAAAATAAGGCAGATTGAAATTGAGTATTAGTTCTATACCCAACAATTTGGATACACCTCTACCGATGTCTGAATAACCACAAAAATCGCAATAGATTTGAATGGCGTAGAGGAAAGTTGCTAAAATGATATCAATCCAAGAAACATTTCCCTTAGTCCCATAAATTGCATTGACTGAACCAGCTAATCCATCGGCGATCGCTACTTTCTTCACCAATCCAAATAATATCAGAAACAAACCTTGAACAGATTGTTCAAAACTGATTTTTCGCGGATTTGACAATTGAGGAAGTAACTCTGAAGCTCTATCTATAGGGCCAGCAAACAATGGGGGAAAATAAGCCCAGAAGAGAGCAAAGTCTAAAAAGTGGTGTGATGCTTTCAGTTTGCCTCGATAAATGTCGCAAGCGTAGCTGATGGCTTTAAAAGTGTAAAACGAGATGCCTACAGGCAGAATGATGTTTAAATGCAATAAGTTGCTATGAATCCCCAGGGTATGAATTGCTTTCTCAGCACTGCTAATAAAGAAATTGAAGTATTTAAAGAAGCCTAAAAGTGCCAAGTTACTCCCTACACTGAGCCACAGGAACAAATGGCGGCGCTGTTTTTCCTCAAGAGCGGTGAATTGGGGATACAGCAGGTTAGCAATTGCTACAACTACCAGGGCCGCCATTAATATCAACCAGCCGGAAAAAGAAGCCGGTAATAGTTGTGTCCACTGTACTGACACCGCTATTGGTGCTATACTTACCTGAATGGCATTCCATTGAACTGTATCAAATAACAACGCCCCTACTACAACTGACAAAGAAACAATCCTGCGGTTAGAAAATTCTAATCGACCAGTATCAATCATTGCCCCGCAGTAGAAGTCAATTGCGGTGGAAAGAAGCACTAAAAACAGGAAATGAACATCCCACCAGCCGTAGAATACATAGCTACCAATCAGCAACACCAAGTTTTGACCACGGAAAGGAAGGATGCGGTACAAGATATAGGTAACTAGAAAAAAGACTAGGAATTCAATTGAGTTAAATGTCACTTATTCTCCACCTGAGTAGTTGCAAAAAGTAGCTACTTTTATCTATTATGTATGTTAGTCGAGATGAGCGATAAATTATCCTATAAACCGGGGCAATACGAGAAGGAAGAAATCACTCGCTAAACCTAAGAGGGTGTTTAAAAAGTCGGACAGGGTGTTTAAAAAAACTAACCGGGCTTGGGAAGAAGCGGCGATCGCCTATAACCTAGATAGTGGCTGATCGGGACGGGGCTAATCAGCGGGGAGGGCGATCGCTCCCGCATACACACACAAAAAAAAACCGCAATAAATTCTAGTCCCGAATGTGAAATCTTTCTAGGGTATTAGGCTTGGGATTACAGGAATAGATGTCAAATGCGTTCTCTTGTAACGATCGCCCGCAACCGATCTAAGCGTGCTGGTAATTTACCGGAGTTGTCCCACCGCTGAATTGTTTTGACCCAAACACCTACTTTTGCAGCAAACTCACTAATTTTGTACATGAACAATAAGTATTTTTATTCTTATTGTCTACAAATGTCTAGGCTTCTTGATACTCCCTAGCCTGAAAGGGGAGGGGATTCTTGAGGAATCCAGATTCGGATTTTCACTCGTGGCTATCTTGTCGCCGCTACTCACTGAGCTTGAATTTCTTCAAATATTGCGTATACTTTGGTTTTTTGCGCGATCGCGAGTTCATCACTAGGCAAAATATCTGGTAAGCTCTACCTCCTGCTATTATTTGCCCTTTAACTATTCCGAATCTTGCGTCGGATCAGTCAGTTGCCGGAATTACTGGGCAACGCCGGACGTTTCAACACGTAGATGGTTATTCTTACTTTATCTTTTGGATCATAACATCAGCTTTTGACTAACTATGTAAAGTATCTGTAAAGAAATATTCAAGGTGGTTGAAACGCTACCGACTTTTCCCCTAGTCGATCGCCCCTGGCGCAGGTCTCGTTCTTCAGTCAACCTCCCCATCTCCCCTCACCCCATCTCCGCATCTCCCCCTCTGAGATTTACCCGATTTTGTTTAACCCGATGCAACTGCAAAGCCAGGAAAGCGGTTACTCTCGTACCAACAGTCCAGGCTGGCATGAAATAAATATGAAGAAGTGTAGGCAAGTGCTCTCACAAATGTTAAGATTCTTAACATAACGTAGTATTGTGCACGCCCCAACCAAAACCTAACCTGAGATGGTGCTGACTGGGAGTAGTAGCTAGCTACCATAAAATTAAGCCTCTTTAAATGGAAGGAAAGCGCAAGTCCCCGCCCGCTTTCCTTCCCAGCTAAAGCTAGGGGTTTGCGACTACCGCAAACCTTTAGAGGCACAGATCCTCAGCGGGAAAAGCTCATGAAAACTCTTAAGTCCTCAGATACAGATTCTGTTCGCGCTTACTTGCGGGAAATCGGCCGCGTTCCCTTGTTGACCCATGAGCAAGAAATACTCTACGGGAAACAGGTACAGCGCTCAACCGCACTGCATCAGGAGAAAAATATTTTAGCCGAAGAGTTAGGCCGCGACCCGACGGCGGCTGAATGGGCACAGGCAGTTGGGCTGTCTGAGGCACAGTTGCAGCGGACGATCGAACACGGGGAAAGGGCAAAGCGCCAAATGGTGGAAGCGAATCTCCGCCTGGTAGTGTCTGTTGCCAAGAAATATATCAAGCGAAACGTAGATTTACTGGATCTAATTCAGGAAGGCACGATCGGGATGCAGCGGGGAGTAGAAAAATTTGACCCGACTAAGGGCTACAGATTTTCTACTTATGCTTATTGGTGGATTCGTCAGGCAATTACTCGGGCGATCGCCGAAAAAGGCCGCACCATCCGCTTGCCGATCCACATCACCGAAAAGCTCAACAAAATTAAAAAGGCTCAGCGCCAACTTGCTCAACAGCTTGGTCGCGCGGCCACGGCTGCTGAATTGGCATCAGAGCTAGAATTGACTCCCAAACAGATTCGCGAATATCTCGATCGCGCGCGCCTGCCACTTTCCCTGGACTTGCGCGTGGGAGACAATCAAGATACAGAGTTGGGCGATTTGTTGGAAGATACGGGTACTACCCCAGAAGATTTTGCCCTGCAATCTTCCCTGCGGACTGACTTAGATCACCTGATGGCGGAACTGACTCAGCAACAGCGAGAAGTGCTCGCCTTGCGGTTTGGTTTAGAAGACGGGCAAACCTTAACTTTGGCCAAAATAGGCGATCGTCTCAACATCAGTCGGGAACGAGTGCGACAAATAGAACGGGAAGCTTTGACCAAGCTCCGCAAGCGCAAGCAAGATATCAACGATTATCTAGCCAGCTAGCTAGATTGGGGATTGGCGATCGGACATTTCGCCCACTCGCAATCCCCAATCTAAAATCGTAAAAACCGCCGCTTTTAATTCGGTTGTGCCCACTTGGTTGCTACAAATGTCCTGCTACATTAGTTATTACTTAGTAATAAAGATCAGCAGCGATCAGATAAGGGTTATTTAATTTAACCGCCCGCGTCTAACATAACAAGCTGTCTCTGAAACGGAGGTACTCGTGAGCAACTCATCTAATAAATCCCCAGAATTCTTTGAAGAAGACGGAGAAAATGCCAACTTATTATGGCAATACGTGCAGTCAATGGCTCCGGACACAGTTTCTCAGTTGTCTAAGCCGACTTCTCACGAAGTGTTTCAAGTAATGGAGCGAAATATTGTTGGACTTTTGGGTAATTTACCTTCGGAACACTTCGGGGTGACAGTGACTACCAGTCGCGAACATTTGGGTAGATTGCTTGCCTCAGCTATGATTAGCGGTTATTTTCTCAAAAATGCCGAACAGCGAATGACTTTTGAAAAGTCCATACAAGCCAGTGAGAGACACGGCTCGGACGATTAGTAGGTTCTTAACATTTAAGTGGTACAAATGTCAATCCCCCCTCGCAAGATGGGGGCTTAATATTTTAGATTTTAGATTTTAGATTTTAGATTTTAGATTTTAGATTTTAGATTTTAGATTTTAGATTTTAGATTTTAGATTTTAGATTTTAGATTTTAGATTTTAGATTTTAGATTTTAGATTTTAG
>NZ_JAUBPS010000126.1:0-7302 GCF_036700865.1 Microcoleus sp. S13C4 | reverse complement strand
AGTTTTTGAGTAACAGCTTGCCGGATATTCAAAGGCAGCTACTTTTGGCTGCAATCATTTTTTAGTCTAAACTACAGATATTAGATAGTAGAACCACCAGCAGACTTCAACAACATCTTGATTTCTTCAAGACTAAATTGTGGTGAACGACGATGAATCATAGCGTGACAATTTGGACAAACAGGACGCAAATCTTTTATAGGATCAATTTCATACTCTTCTCCAATCTCTGAAATGGGTCGTAGATGATGAACATGAATGAAACCTTTTCCCAGTTGCCCAAAAGCTCTGCCAAAATCGAAACCACAAATAGAGCAACTTGAACCGTGATAATCAATACATTTTTGCCGAGCTTTAGGCTCTCGTTCATAGGCGTTGACTGAAACTTGCCGTACTGCCCCCTCACGAAATGTTTGTACTGAATCTACTTCATCAGGAAAGAATCTAGTAGTAGTTACAGATTCCTGAACCTGAAGCGGATTTTGCCAATCCCACAAACATTTTAGGTAGTCCTCAAAACGATCTTCCTCACCAATAAACATATTTATTGCAGCACGAAAGATAGCAAAGAGTTCGACAAAGTTATCAATCGCTGGCTGAGCTGCATCTAGGTCTTTAATAGGAAGAACTAGGGATGGACTCCGAATAAAGGTAGTTTTCCAATCTCGTTCAGGAGCCAATTGCAGTTTGTTAATGAACTCATCATACTCTAACTTTCCATCATCTTCCGGTGCAATAGTATCAGAGTAAATATAATATTCACCCTGCTTCAAAATCCTAGTAACATCTTCCACATGGTTCTTCATGACTTGGACAATTGGATTAGCTTCTAACCCTCTTAATCCAAAAAAGTTCACAAACAAGTTATCAGAAGTACACACGAACCTATGTTGGAAAAACCATTTTTTTCCTTTTATAGCCAAGCCAGCGGTTGCTATTTCCACGGGCTTGGTTTTCTTGGCTCCAGATCGATGAGCTGGTGTAGTCGTTATTCGGCAATCTGAGAGTACATCTGTGCCATAAACTTGGTGAATTAGGTTACAAGCTTGTTCAATGAGAACCTTAAGCTTGGGGACAAGTAATTCTTGTAGCTTATCAGCACGCTCTCGATCGTCCTCGACTGAGAAGAGATATTGTTCAGCAGACCCTATCAGTGGCAAGTCAACGATTGGTGACAATCCGGTCTCCTCAACTGAATTCATATCTGCTCTCCGACATTACAAGTCCAACGAAAACTAATCGATATTTTAGCTTTTTTTCGACATATCCTGAAATAGGTCATGCTTCCCCGGCTCCTAAAACTTGTGCTGTCGTGAGTTTGAGCCTTGTAGGGTGCGTCAGTTAGAATACTTACTGGACAAGGGAAACGCTTATGGACTGACGCACCCTACTATCGTCTTTTAAATGCCGAACAGCTTATGACTCAAATAAATCCCGATCGCACTGCTGGTACAATTTCGATCGACGTTTGCGCTCAATCAAACGGGCAGTATCTTTGTCAGATTTCGTCATCTCTGAGCGATCGCCCTGACGATACCATGAATTTTTACGGACAAACGAAAGAACACGCGATCGCGATCGCCCTGGAACATTTAGCCGACGAGTATCGGGAGAAAGCCGAAGAATCTCAGAATATAGATTCGCTTGCCGTGGAAATTTCAGATTCTGGAGAACCAATTAATAAATATTATCATGTGATTGTACACTACGAAGAAATTTCGGAAGCCGAATCTAAGTTTGAGGCAGTACACAATACAATGATAGGAAATACGATAGTTGAGAATGCCAGAATTGCTGCCATTGAGATTGCTCCAGATATCGAAATCGAGCCGTTAGAGCGATCGGGATATTGAACCCTCGGGACTTAGGTGCAGATGGGCATCTTACCCTACGCATCAGCGATAGAAACGTGAGTTTGACGCGACGATCGACTAGAAGCGCTCGCATAATTTCAAATCCACAAAATTTCTTTTCTATTACTCCCCCGCAAAATCTGCTCTAAACTTCTCCACAACTCGATTCAACTCAACTGAATGAGAAGCTTTAAATAAAATCCGATCGCCCTTTTCGACAAATCCCAACAACCGCTTTGCTAAATCTTCCCGCCCATCCTTGGCTGTAATATCTCCTATCTCCACAAAATGCAAACCCGCCGCACCTGCAGCCATCGCCGCCGCTTCCTCAAAATCAGCAAAAACAAACAAAGCGTCAAGCTGCAAATCTCGCGCCACCCTTCCCACTTGTCGGTGAAAGTCGATCGCCCTGTCGCCCAATTCCTTCATCGTTCCCAACACCGCAATTCGGCGCTTTCCTGGAGTATCGGCTAACAGTCTCAGGGCAGCCAACATCGACTCCAAGCCAGCATTGTAAGTCTCATCCAGAATGACAATATCCTGCGGCAAATCGTAGCGGCGCGCCCGTCCATCCGGTAACTGCACAGACAAACCTTGCTTTAAAACTTCCCAATCAATACCTAAAACTTTTCCTACCGCCAAAGCTGCCAAATAATTTACAGCATTGTGGCGTCCAGGCAGCGGCAGCGGCAATTCCACGCCTTCTACCAACAGTGTATCAGAATTGAGCAATTCCCCACACAAATCCCCGCCTTCTAAACCGTAAGTTAAAGTTTTTCCCTGCCAAACTTTCGCCGCAGTTGCGGTTAATCTATCACCATCGTGATTGAGAATAGCAATGCTATCAGCAGGCATTTCGGCTAAAAGTTCACACTTAGCTTGGGCGATGGCATCTTCGGAACCTAATCGCCCGATATGGGCCGTTCCTACATTAGTAATTACCGCTACAGTAGGACGTGCAATTTGCGACAGCAGTGCAATTTCCCCACTCCCGCGCATCCCCATTTCAATTACAGCATAATTGTGTGCGGGTGAAAGCTCCAACAGAGTTTTTGGTACTCCAATTTCATTGTTATAGTTATATTGAGTTTTAAGAACATTTCCCTTCGTTGACAAAACCGTCGCAATTAACTCTTTAACAGTAGTTTTACCTACAGAACCCGTAACAGCAACTATAGGTATACTGAATTGGTCACGCCACCAGCGGGCGATCGACTGATAAGCTTTTAAAGTATCGTCAACGCGCAACAAGGGAAAATTAGGCAATTCCTCTTGCCAATCTTGATCGACAATCGCTGCAATCGCCCCCAAATCCCGAGCTTTTGCCAAAAATTGATGGCCATCAAAATTGTCTCCCCGCAGCGCCAAAAATACTTCGCCCCCCTCAAGAGTGCGCGTATCTGTGGCAATACCTGTCCCTAAAGCTGTCAAAACGCCCTCAGACACAGCAGGCAAAGGTACACTTAAAATTTCAGCAAGTTGGGCGATACTTACGCGACAAACCATAACCAGCACTCACATTTCAAATAATTATTTTCAAAGCTAATTCTACCTCGCCCAACCTCAAATTTAACTAACAGCGGGCTGCGGATCAGGATTGACCTTGATCATCCTAATACTAAATCGTCCTCCCACCAATAAATTACTCCGTACCCACCTACAATCTTTACCAATACTTTACAAAGTCGATGGTGATTTAAGGCCTTGCTAATTACCAACAATTCATGTCATGCTGGTGTTGATAAATAGTTGAACTAAGCAAAAAATATCGATCGGCTTAAGCTGCTGACAGCTTCTACCCATAAGCCCCATCGGGCGAGAAGCTCGGTTGACTCAATTATTGCGATTCATTGGCAAATTCATTAAGCTAATAGCGCTGAAAGCTCCTGCCCCAGCCTCGGAGGGTTAATCCACAGTGAACGACTACAACAGACAAAGCCACGAAGAAGAACAGCTACTTTACAAGCACTGGCTGGAGTTGGTACAACGAGAGCAGCCGGCAGAACTGATCGGCCGCTTTCGCACTTTGTTTATCGAGGGCGTCGGATATCCCGATCGCTCGATCGCCGACGCACTCGAAAAAATAGCACGCTCAGCACACGCTGAACAAGAATTCAAATACATCCTCAACCGCTGCTGCCACATCCTGATCAACCGCTGGCAAACATACCCCAGCAAGCAAGCAGCCATCCCTGAATTGATCGCTCTGTTTGAAGAAGCGCCCAAAATATTATTTGGATACAATCGATCGGGGGGGCGAGGCTCCATCCCTAAATTAGTAAATCAATTTATCGAAAGCGAACAGTACCTCACCCTCAAACGCTTAGCCAAAGTCATAACTCACAGCAATGAAGATAGCAATAGCAGCAACAGCAAAACCCCTGCTAGCCTTGCCCTGGGAACTTTAATTCCCCGTTACCCTTACCTCTACAAACACTGCCTCCTCAGCGACGACAGCACCTACGAACAGCAGAAAATCATTAAAAAAATCCAAGCTCAAAAGCAGCAGCAATTTGAGATCCATCTCTCACAATATGTCGCTCACCAAGTGAGGAAAGCTCAAATAGCGCGTCGGGAAACCTCCATTTCCTTCGGTAGGAATATACAGCCTATAAAAAATCCGACCCTGTTGAGCGACCCGGAACTATTCTTTGCCCTCAAGCAATTTGTCGGAAAAGTAGAAGGAGCCGATACCTACAGACAGCTAGCGGGCCGTTTCACGGCGAACGCCAGCACAAATCAATCCTACCGCTCCTTTAAAGACGACTTGTACGAATACCTGATTTCTTCTGTCACCGATGAGCGCTACGGCAAACGTCTCTTTAACGAAAAATTGTATAAGCAACTACAAAATACCCTTCCCCACAGCGATGATCAGAAGTTTAACGAATTTTTAATGATTAGAACTTGCAGCCAGTTATTGAACTTTTTAGTAGTGGAGAGTCCTGTGCGGCCCAACCACTTTGTCTTCATCGACCTAATCTCAAACCTCGGGCCCACCCAAACCACAGGTTTGCTGCTGAAAATCGTACTAATTTGCGGCAAAGTCAAGCCCTACCTAGAAAAGCGGCTGGCAATTTTGTTCGGTCACTACGAATGCAGTACCCGAGAAGGCGTGGTGTGGTTAGTCAAAGCCTTGGAAAACGTGAACCTAGCTTTGACTACCAACTTTGGCAAGGTGGATGTATCTTTCCTGCGGTGAGAGCGCGCGCCACAACTTTCTCTGCTTCCACTGCAGGCAAAACATGACACCGATAAACCAGCTTTATGAATACCCTAAAAGTTTTACGTTTAATTAGAACGACTTAATTAACTGCTGAAACCTACTCAAAAGACGCTATTCTATGTTAAAGTACCAAGTGTGAATCAGATTCAGTTGCAGGCTTTGTTCATTGCTACAGAATTGTCTAAAAACTTGCCCTTCTGTATCGGCAGGGGACTCTCCGAAACTGAAATCTTCGCACTGTCTAAATTTTGGAGTTATTCCTCATGTCGATATACGTCGGTAACTTATCCTACCAAGTTACCCAAGAAGACATCACCACCGTCTTCGCCGAATACGGAACCGTTAAGCGAGTACATCTACCTACCGACAGAGAAACCAGTCGCCCCCGCGGCTTCGGTTTTGTAGAAATGTCCACAGATGCAGAAGAAGATGCAGCCATTAGTGCTCTCGACGGAGCAGAGTGGATGGGTCGCGACCTCAAAGTTAACAAAGCCAAGCCGCGCGAAGATGAAGGCGGCCGGGGTGGCGGCAACCGGGGCGGCGGCGGCCCAGGAAAATTTGCTCGCGGAGGAGGCGGCGGAGGAGGACGTTATTAATTTCCTCTTTAGTTTCCTCGGATAAAGATTTGAGATTGGAGAGTTGAAATTGGCGCGAGAGCTCACCTAGCTCCGAACCACTTCCGGCCGTTCCGAAAAACCTATGCTCTTCAAATTTCCATATCTACCCGATTAAATATACCAAAAAGCCAAGGGCCTAACCCTTGGCTTTTTGGTATGAGATGTTGACGGTATGAGTCTGAAATGGTCTGGGCGAATCCGTTGCAGTACCGTCAGGTTCTAATCGTCAGGTTCGATGCTGCTGCTCAATCCGTGATTATTGAGCGTTTCAGCGTAAAACTCAGCGTGTTCGAGAGCGCAAACAATCACCAATCCCATCCCGTTAGTATGGGCTTCCATCATCACATTTACCGCCTGTGGCTGAGTCAGACTCGGTACCGTCGCCATCAAAGTCTGCACCACGTACTCCATAGGATTGAAATCATCATTGTGCAGCAGAACGCGGTAGCGCGGTGCAAGCTTGCGGACTGTGGAAGGCTTTTGAATAATTTCGACAGACACTAACCTATACCTCCTGACTTGTAAAATGTTAAAATTTGTTAACAGTCTTGAGCCGGATTCCTCCGCTGTGCAAGAGTATGTCACTTTCAGCTATTTTATTGAAATCTGAAAATTCAGACAAGGCAGCCCCTTGGTCGATCGCGAGCTGTGAACCCTACACCAAAACCAGAGGGGGTGTCCTGGGCCCTCCGCAACCACTTTCCTAGCGCCATAATATTAGAAAGGCGAGATCGGTTAAAAATAACAAACTACTACCTGTTGAGTCTCCAGAACTGAGGGAACCTTATATGAAACGCAAACCTAAATCCTACAACGACGACCGATTCAGCGCCGACCCATCCCGGGGAGACGAAGACTCCGGCTCATTTGGCGGACAGTCGCGACGCCCACCTCAGTCCGGCAAACCCTCTTTCCTCAATTCCGCCACCCTAGGGATTTTAACAGCAGTCTTTATTCTGGGAATTGGGATTGGCATTGCCTTTAGCTCCACAGCTACAATTAGCCCAGAGAACGTAGCCTCCCGCGAATTTATCGATCGCAGTGCCCCGAACCCGGAACTTTGCGTGCAGTTTGGAGCAAGCGCGATGGTAACAGATATGCGCCTCTACGTCACCCTAAACCCCTTCAACGTCTACATCTCGCAGCCGAGTATGCGCCCCGGATGCGTTTTGCGAACCAATAACTGGGCTATTCTCGAACAAAGAAAACTCGTCAGCCAAAACCAAGTGCGAGAGTGCAAAAATCGCATGAACACCTTTGGCTTCACCGGTCCCCTGGAAGCTCAACCCGAAATTAACTGTATCTACCAAAACGACGGCGCTAAAAACCTGTTCCTCAACCAACCGGGTTCGATAGCTCCAACCACTGAAGGTCAAAATTTCTAAATCGCCGATATAGCGATTTTCACTTGAGCAAAGTACAGATATGGGGTAGGGACTTAGGCTTGGCTTAAGTCCCTACTTTATTTCATAGAATCGAAAACTGCTCTAAGTAAATATAGAACGAAGAGGTTCGAGGGAAGAAGAAAGTCTTCCTTCTTCCTTCTTCCTTCTTCCTTCTTCCTTCTTCCTTCTTCCTTCTTCCTTCTTCCTTCTTCCTTCTTCCT
>NZ_JAUBPS010000035.1:0-68137 GCF_036700865.1 Microcoleus sp. S13C4 | reverse complement strand
CTGAGTTTCACACATTTTTTCCCTCAAGGATAGTTCCCCCTTGACAAACCTCTTTCTTCCTTAACTTGTCACCAATGATCGTCGGGTGAGAAACAGGAGTTAAATTGTCACCGCAAACTGCCTATGAACAGATTGAGGCATTGTGGAAAACCTTACAGCGATCGCACCAGGTTTATTTACCAATCGCCCCGTACTTCAAGAAGTTGTAGGTGCGGAGGGTTGGAAAACGATCAGATTTCAGTGCCTCATGCCCTGTTTATTTAGACTGGGGTTGCTGATAATAGACCGATAAGATCGTGCATTCGCTCGATAACTTGCTCGGCACCAGCCGACACAAGAGCATCCGCACGGCTGCTTCGTTCATCCTCGCTTATATGAGTCCCCCCTACATAACCGATAATCTGCCCAATTCCAGCGGCAACGGCAGCTTTTACCCCACTGATAGAATCTTCAATGGCCACGCAATCGGAAACTTCTGCGTCCAGACACTTCACTGCATATAAGTAGATGTCAGGAAGCGGCTTGGGACGCGGAACGGGGAGAGAGTCGTGAGCGCTAAATACGTGCTCGCTTGGGAAATAGTCGGTCAGGGCAGCAGCACAAAGGCAAGCATTCAGCCGCTGGAAGCTGCTGTTACTTACCAGTGCATATTCAAATCCGTCGTCGCGCAGGTAAGACAGCACTTGGGGCGTTCCTTCAGTGGCTTTTGCCTCTACACTAAGCCGTTCGATCGCTCTCTTTTCTTCTTCAGCCACTAGCCTGTCAATATCGCGCTCATTAAGACTGGTTAATGAGTCTGGGTAGATCTTTTTGAGTATTTCCCTGTAGGGTTTCCCGGCGAAGCTTTTAACAAAGTCCTCAAGTTCATAGTGTTGAGCGCCGGGAAACTCACGAGCCACTTCATTGGTCAGCCTCCACGCGCTCTTAAGTGCTATGGTTTCACTATCAACTACAGTTCCGTCATGATCGAAAAGCACTATCTTAGGATGCTGATGAAACGGTTTCATTTAAAAGACCTCCATCACTGTAATTCTTAAGCGTAGTCAATAGTCCGTGGGTCTGGAGATCTCGCAAAGCTTGGTGGCATTCATTATCTATGACCTTTGTCTGTTCGCAATTCTCCAATCCCAGAATCCCACTAATTACCGCGCCTTCTTGAATCGCTGTAATTGCACTTTGGGTATCCTTGGCATGATAGGGCTGACCAGACTCGCTCGCCTCCTCTCTGACTGCAAGAAGCCAGGCCGCAACGGGAAGTATAATCCGCTTCATGCTGACTTTTCGGCTATAAGCATCCTGAAGTATCGGAAATATATACTTACCTACTTTCCTCGCTGTTTCTGAAGAGATTCTCTCAGTAGTATCGGGAAGATCCTCGTTACTCAGCCTTAGTAACACCTGCTCCATATATTGTTTACACATCTCGCGAGGCACTGGTGTTGCTGCTGCGATATCGTCCATGAGATGCCGAGTAAACAAGTGGAATTCCGGTAGGGCGATCGCCTCGTGCATATACTCTATACCTGCTCTTATAGCTAAACAGGCTATGAAGGAGTGTACTGCATTCAAAAATCTCGACTTCATATACAGGAAGGGAGTGATGTCGCTAGTCATAATCACCCCCGTATCTTCCCACTTGGGGCGATCGCCTGTGAATTTGTCTTCCACGACAAACTGCCAAAATGGTTCGGTTACAATGGGTGCGCGATCGCGAACTTGCAACAGTCGGCTGGGGTAGTTATAGTCGGATGCTTGCTCTTGAGGCACAATCCTGTCTACAACCGTATTAGGAAATGTGGCGTTATCCCTGATGTATTCTGCAAGTTGAGGATCGATCGAGTCAGCGTAAGCTAGCACTGCTTTTCGCAGGATCTCCCCGTTTCTTGGCAGGTTGTCGCAAGAAAGGGTGGTGAAGGGGGTCATGTTGCGATCGCGTCGTCGGCGTAGCGCCTCTACTATAAAGCCTATTGCAGTTGTTGGAGTGGAAGGATTTTGCAAATCGTGCGCGATGTCTTCATTCGTTATGTCGAGATTAAAACTCTTGTCTAGATGGTAGCCTCCTTGAGTAATAGTAAGAGTCACCAGATGCACAGAAGGAGACGCCATCTTTTCAAGCACATACTCGCACTTGTCTCTACCATTAACTATTTCCCTTATAGAACCGATAACTTCCGCTTCCTCACGATTTTGAGCGCAACTAGAGTGTTTGGTCAAACTGTAAAGGAATCTCTGCGGTTTCAACCTAGTAATGGTGTGTTGACTCTTGAGGCTAACCCCACAAATCCCCCATCTCTGCTCTTGAGACCCCTTCTGTGCAAGATAGTTATGTATGATGTAGGCGAGGTGGCCCCGAAAAAAACGACCAGGCCCGAAATGGACGATTCCAGTATTAAGCGTCCTTCTGTCGTAAGAAGACTGTTCCCTCCACAAACCAGTTACAGTACCGAGGCGAGGACTTGAAGAAACACTGGGCGGTCTGAGTAAGTTAACCATTAGAGTTCTTAGATAAGTGGATAATCAGGTAAAAAAGGGCAAGTCAGTCTGGGTATAGCCCATGACCTACAAGCAGGACAAATATCTTAAAGTGGGAAAATTTTAGGCATATTCTGTGGCATCTACAAGGAAAGGTTTAGCCACAGGGTAATTAGGGTCTGACAGGTAGAACAAAGAAAGAAGAAATCCGCTAAACTTAATTAATTAAGTATCAAATATCAAGTAGTCATTAACCTCAATTCAGGCACAAGAGTACCCCCCCTACTGCCACTGTATTTAGCATTGGCAACTGCGTAAGTCGAATTTCTGTCCTATAAGGCGCTAGACTGCTTTTAAATTATGCTTTGGGATTACCTAATAGCTCTGTACACCTTGTATATTATTTACCTTGGTCGCTGCTATCATCTGTCTTCAGAAGAATATACAAATAATTCTTTAGAGGGACTTATAACCACAATCAAGTTTAGGCTTCGCTACAAGCAGTTAAGTTAGAGTTGGGCGTTTGTGTAGCAAGCGTCCACAAAACAAGGCTTGCGTTGAAAAGTGCTGTCTGTAGCTAATGGCTCATACAGCACTGCAAGTGGGTTTCAGTGTGTCCATAAATTTTTAAAGTTTCCTCACTCACCACTGGGCTCTGCACTCTTCCTGAGCAAATCCTCCACAGACACTTGACAATCTGGAAATGCCAAAGGTGCGATTAAATCCGACTCTGCCAATAAAACCTGGCTAGCATAACCCTCTGCCCCTGGCTCCCGAAACACATACAATCGGCTGGCGTTGATATCTCGAATCGGTAGTCCTGCATAACAATGAAAATGTGTTATAATTTTATTCTTTTAACCTACCTTAAATTTAAGCTTATGAACTGTCCCAAGTGTAACTCTGAATACATATTGAAAAATGGTCGCACTCGCTAGCGATTAGCAAAATTTTAAATGTCGAGATTGTGTCAGACAATTCGTCATGACTCCCAGACATCAACCGATTTCATTATCAACAAAAGAGTTGATCGATCGACTTTTATTAGAAAAGATATCTCTGGCTGGGATTGTGAGGGCGACTGGGGTTTCGGAACGGTGGTTGCAATACTATGTTAATAAAAAATTAGGATAGGTAAAAAAAGAAGTAGAAGTGAAGTCAAAAAAGAAAGGGAAGCTAACAATTCAAGGTGATGAAATGTGGTCATTTGTCGGTAATAAGGATAACAAGCAGTGGAAATAGCTGGCAATTGATGTATCAAATTTCATAAATTGTAGGAGTGTATATTGGCAAAAGAGATAAAGCTGGCGCTCAAGGATTATGGGATTTTTTACCACCTGCTTATCGTCAATGTACCGTAAGTTATACAGACTTTTGGAGTGCCTATCTCACAGTTTTTCCTCAAAAAAGACACAAGGCAGTAGGAAAGGAGACTGGTGTGACAAACTATATAGAAAGATTTAATAATACGATGAGACAAAGAATATCTAGATTGGTGATAAAAACTCTTTCATTCTCCAAAAAAATCTCTAATCATGTTGGGGTTCTTTGGTATTTTATTCATGAGTATAACGCCAGTTTATCTATCAATTAAAACCCTGGGTTTTCATTGCTATGCAGGACTACCCGCGCACTTTGTAGGCTCCGTGCTTTTGGGCAATGGCGACAATTTGCGATCGCTCATAATACAGTAATTCTTGAATGCCTAATCCTGTTTTTTTCATCAAGCTCTCCTCAACGCTTTAAGATGGTGCCCTCATCGCTGTTTCTAGTGGGGCACTTTCAGCAACAAGTTACGCCCACTCAGCTACACAACGTCATTTGCGATCGCCAACTGGGTTTTTGAGGCAAACTAAACCAAAATCCCAACACGCCCCCCATGCCCAAACTCCCCGAATGCGTAGGCGTAAGCCGGGGCGGAGCCATCGCTGTCTCTTGTACGCCCCCAACCCACACCTTGTCTGTGCCGTTCATTCCGCAGGCCCGAACACCGATACTTGCTCCGACTTTCCAGAAGACTCTAACACCGCATCAGAGGAATTGTGGGAACCCTAAGAGTCGAGCTACTACAACGGTAGCGGTGGACACCAGAGAAACAGTTAGAACTTTTGGATACCCACCCACTGTTTACTGGCCGGTGTCCCCAGTGTGAAATGACTTATCCGAAGTATGAAACGCCACCTGTTCAGTGGGATTGTTCGGCTTGCGGATGGATCGATGATTCGGTTTGAGGCGATGGTTGACAACGATAATTATCAGCAACGGGAAAACACTCGATCGACACCCCACTTGAAAATGCAGCCGACTAATCCCCCAACAGATACCCAAAACGCGCATTGAGGCAGCACAGTTAACAACACAATCTCATGAGGCCACGATTGCCAGAAGCGAAACATGAGCTCACTTTTGTTGAGTAAATTACTATGTTACAATCAGCTCCAATAATCTTTAAGTTTTAAAATCGGCCTTAACCTCACGCTCAATTTCCTTGCGATCGGTAGAATAACAATGACTATCAACTTAGCTGGCTATCAATTCGTTGAAACCCTCCACAGCGGGATAAGAACTTCAGTCGATCGCGCTCGGAAGCAGTCGGAGGTTTCCAGCGTTATCATCAAAACGCTAAAGGCTGAGTACCCTACTCTCTCTGACATCACCCGCTTGCGGCACGAATATCAAATTCTGCACAGCTTGAACGTAGAAGCGATTATCAAACCCATTAGTTTAGAAAGCTATAAAAACGGCTTAGCACTAATCTTAGAAGATTCAGGCTCAGAGTCTTTAAACGATTGGATGAGTGGTCAAAAACTCGCAATCATTCAATTTCTTTCTATAGCCCTCCAGCTTGTCTCGGCCTTAGTAGAAATCCATAAAAATAACATTATCCATAAAGATGTCAAGCCACAAAATATTATCATCAACCCAGTCACAGAAAAAGTTCAACTCATTGATTTTAGCATCGCTTCCCGCCTAGAGCGAGAAAATCCAGCACTGTCCCATCCAGACTTGCTCGAAGGTACCCTGGCTTATATGTCGCCAGAACAAACCGGCAGAATGAATCGGTCAATTGACTACCGCACTGACTTTTATTCATTAGGCGTTACCTTCTATGAAATGCTGACCGGAGAGTTACCTTTTAACGCCCTAGATCCGCTGGAATTAGTACACAGCCACATTGCCAAAACTCCGATTCCCCCTCACCAGCTCAATCCTGAAATCCCGCCACAAATTTCAGCGATCGCCATGAAATTATTAGCCAAAAACGCTGAAGACCGCTATCAAAGCGCTGAAGGGCTAAAATTTGACTTAGAAACCTGTCTGGTCAACCTACAGGCTACCGGATCTATTTCCAACTTTGTTGCCGGCAGTGCTGACAAAGCAGGACTATTGAATATACCGCAAAAGCTCTACGGTCGCGAACCCGAAGTTAATAGGCTTCTGGAAACGTTCGATCGCGTAGCAAGTGGCACCACCGAACTCATGCTCGTTTCCGGTTATTCCGGGATAGGCAAAACAGTTTTAGTCAATGAAGTTCACAAACCCATCGTGCGGCAACGGGGTTATTTTATTGCGGGTAAATTTGACCAGTTCAAACGCAATATTCCTTACGCTTCCCTGATTCAAGCATTCCAATCGTTGATTTTACAGCTACTAACCGAAGGCGAAGTAGAAATTCAAAGTTGGAAAGAAAAACTGTTATCCGCTTTAGGCGTTAACGGTCAAGTCATCGTTGACGTTATTCCTGAAGTAGAACTGATTATTGGCAAACAACCTCCCGTACAGCAACTAGGACCCACTGAATCTCAAAACCGTTTTAGTCGAGTCTTTAAACAATTTATTGGTGTATTTACAACCATTGAACACCCCCTGGTTGTATTTCTAGATGACTTGCAGTGGGCTGATTCGGCCTCGCTGAAATTAATTGAACTGCTGATGACAGATCCCGATAGCAAATATTTATTGCTGATTGGTGCCTATCGAGATAACGAAGTTTTTCCCACTCATCCGACCGTTCAAACTATTGAAAAAATTCAACACGCGGGTGCGACTGTAAATAATATTGTACTCACCCCGTTACAAATAGTTCATGTTGAAGAATTAATTGCCGATACTTTAAATGAATCTGGCTGTTCGGAATCGCGGTCTGTAGAGACGCGAAATTTCGCGTCTCTACTTTTTAATAAAACCCAGGGCAATCCTTTCTTCTTAACGCAACTCTTCAAAACCCTTTATCAGGAAGATTTGTTAACTTATGATTTATATTCTGGCATTTGGCAGTGGAATTTAGAGCAAATACAAGCTATTGGCATCACCGATTATAACGTTGTCGAACTGATTGCTAGGAATATTCGTAAGCTGTCTCCCGAAACGCAGAAAGTATTAAAAATGGCTGCTTGTATTGGCAATACTTTTAATTTAGAAGTCTTGAGCGTCGTTAATGAAGAATCCTCTTTACTCACGGCTGCACAGTTGTGGTCGGCACTTCAGGCTGGTTTAATTTTGCCCTTGAGCAATGAATACAAAATTCCGCTGGTATTTAGTCAGGAAGAATCAGGCGGATTTACCTTAACTGATGTTAAGGTTGACTACAAATTTTTACATGACAGAGTGCAGCAAGCCGCTTATTCTTTGATTCCCAATGAAGAGAAAAAACAGACGCACCTGAAAATCGGTCAACGGCTGCTGCAAAATACAACGCCGGAAGAACAAAAAGAAAATATTTTCGCTTTAGTAAACCAACTCAATTACGGTACTGACTTACTTACAACTGAAACCGAAAAATACGAACTAGCGCAACTCAATCTCATCGCTGGACAGAAAGCAAAAGCAGCAACCGCGCACGATTCCGCCGTCAAATATTTGCAAGTGGGTTTATCTCTGCTGGCAGAAGATAGCTGGGAGAGTCAGTATGAACTGGCATTAGCACTGCACGAGGAAATAGCGGAGGCGGCATTTCTCAGCGGTGATTTTGAAAGAATGCAGGGCTTCGTTGAGATAGTACAAAAGTGTGCGCCAACGCTGCTAGAAAAAATTAAAGTATACGAAGTCCAAATTCAAGCTTATATATTGCAGAATAAGCTATTAGAAGCAATTAATACAGCATTAGAAGTTTTAAAGCTGTTAGGGATAGAGTTTCCTTCTGATCCGAATCCATCAGATATTGAGCAGGCACTAGGGGAAACTGCGGCAATTTTAAAGGGGAAGCGAATTGAGGATTTAGTTGATCTACCTCAAATGACCGATCCAAATAAATTAGCAGCCATAAGACTTTTATCAAGAATTTTTACTCCTACATATATGGCTGCTCCACAACTGTTGCCTTTAACATTGTGCAAACAAGTAGATTTATCCGTCCAATATGGCAATGCTTCCGTGTCTCCTTTTGGTTTTGCCAATTATGGTCTTCTGGTTTGTGGAGTTGTGGGAGATATTGAGTCTGGTTATCAGTTCGGTCAATTGGCTTTAAGTCTATTGTCAAAGTTAAATGCTCAAGAAATCAAAGCCAAGACACTACTCATAGTGAATGTATTTATCCGACATTGGAAAGAGCATCTGAGAGAAGCCTTAGAATCTTTGGTATCAGTTTACTCTAGCGGACTGGAGACGGGAGATTTAGAATATGCAGGCTATAGTTTAATGGTTTACTCCTATTTCGCTTACTTTACTGGCAAAGAACTGACTGCTCTTGAAACAACAATGGCAAATTACAGAAATGCTATTTATAAAATTAAGCAAGAAACAGCTCTTAATTTGCACGAAATCTATTGGCAGGCTGTTTTAAATCTTCTGGGAAAAAGTGGAAATCCCTGCCGTTTACAGGGTGAGGCATATGACGAGCAGATAAGGTTGCCATTGCATGAGCAAGCGAACGATACATTGGGAGTTGCCTACCTATATTGGAACAAACTTTTACTTAGTTACTGGTTTGAGAATTACTCACAAGCGATTGAAAATACTGCCATAGCAGAGAAGTATTTAGACGTAGTGGTAGGATTGCCTCTTGTGCCTATCTTCCATTTCTACGATTCTTTGGTACGGCTAGCCGTGTATGCCGATCGCCCACAGTCAGAGCAACAGGAAATTCTCGTTCGCGTACAAGCAAATCAAGAAAAAATGCAAAAATGGGCGCATCATGCCCCCATGAATCATCTGCACAAATATTATCTAGTGGAGGCAGAACGGCATCGGGTTCTAGGAGAAAAAGTCGAGGCGATCGAGATGTATGACAGGGCTATTGCCCTCGCCAAAGAAAACGAGTACATCAACGAAGAAGCACTCGCCCACGAACTCGGTGCCAAATTCTATCTGTCATGGGGTAAAGAAACTATTGCTCAAACCTACATGACAAATGCGTATTACGCATACCTACGCTGGGGAGCAACAGCCAAAATTGAGCATTTAGAAAAACGCTACCCCGAATTACTTGCCGCCGTGCTTCACCAAAAAAACAGCGAAAATGCGGGCGAAACAATTATGCAGACGCTCCAGGGAACCATCACTTCCACCGGATCGGGAATTTCAGAGTTTCTGGATTTGGCAACGGTGATGAAAGCATCGCAAGCGATTTCTGGTGAAATTATTCTGGCTAACTTGCTCGACAAGTTAATGAAAATTTTGATAGAGAATGCTGGCGCGGAAACTGGATTGCTCATCCAGTCAAAGAACGGGGAATTTTTCATAGAAGCAGCGGGAAATAAAGATGATGTGCGAGTGTTGCAATCTCTACCAACATCAAGCAGCCAGCACTTGCCTATATCGATACTGAATTACGTCGCCAGAACTCAGAAAGATGTCCTTTTAAACGATGCCAGTCGCGAGGGCACCTTTAACACTGACCCATACATCACCCAACACCAAATAAAATCTATTCTGTGTACGCCGATCGTCTATCAAGGCAAACTCACTGCGATCCTTTACCTAGAAAATAACCTAACAGCGGGCGCTTTTACGCAGAAACGGGTGGAAGTATTGCGGATGTTATCAGGACAAGCTGCAATCGCCCTTGAAAATGCCAATCTCTATCACACCTTAGAAGTCAAAGTAGAAGAACGAACCGAGGAATTAAAAGCCAAAAATAGGCGCATGGAAATAGAAATTAAAGAGCGACAACGCGCCGAGCAAGTCGCCGAAGCGGCAAACCGCGCCAAGAGCCAATTTCTCGCTAACATGAGCCACGAACTTCGCACACCGCTCAATGGCATTTTAGGTTATACCCAAATCCTCAAGCGAGATAAAAATTTAACCAGTCCGCAAAATTCTGGTATTAACATCATTCACCAGTGCGGCGAACACCTGCTGACTCTGATCAATGATGTTCTAGACATCTCCAAAATTGAAGCCGGAAAAATGGAACTCTACCTCACCGAGTTTCGCCTGTCGGACTTTCTCCAAGGCATTGCTGAAATCTGCCGGGTTCGCGCGCAACAGAAGGGAATCTCTTTGATTTACGAACCGCTAACTCAACTTCCCACTTGCGTCCGCGGCGATGAAAAAAGGTTGCGGCAAATTCTGATCAACTTACTCGGCAATGCCGTAAAATTCACCGAAAAAGGAGGCGTTACTTTCAAAGTAGACTCCGTGAGGACGGGGCAATCTGTATCATCACCAATGGGCGATAACCAATCCCTAATAGCTAAAATTCGTTTCCAAGTAGAAGATACGGGCATTGGCATCGAGCCGGAGCAAGTGTCAAAGATATTTTTGCCATTCGAGCAAGTCACCGGGTCAGTTCGCCAGACAGAGGGAACCGGATTGGGACTCGCAATTAGTCGCCAATTAGTTGAGATGATGGGCGGCGAACTGAAAGTAGAAAGCTCTTTAGGTAAAGGCAGTAATTTCTGGTTTGAGTTAGAAATACCGGTTGCTGAAAACGGGGAAGGCTATCAAAAAGAACCTGAAAAAATTATCAGGAGTTTCTTAGGTGAGCGACGGAAACTTCTAGTCGTTGACGATCGCTGGGAAAATCGCTCTGTTCTCGTTAATCTTTTAGCTCCCATTGGCTTTGAATTGATGGAGGCAATCGACGGTCAAGACTGCCTGAATAAAGCACTGTCATTTCAACCCGACTGTATTATAATTGACTTAGTAATGCCAGTGATGGACGGCTTTGAAGCGGTGCGGCGGCTCAGAAAAATTCCTGCCTTGAAGGATGTAATTGCGATCGGAACTTCAGCTAGCATTTTAGCCGTCGATTCCCAGGGGATTTTCCAGGCTGGTTGCAACGCTTTCCTCCTAAAACCAATTCGGGCAGAACAACTGTTAGAATGCTTGGGCGAGCATTTAGGGCTAGAATGGATTTATGAGGAGCGAACAACTTTCAGTTCAGAAGGTATCTTCACACATCCCCCTTCCCTAATCCAAGACCAACAACTGATTGCTCCCCCTTCGGAAGAAGTTGCAGTCCTGTTCGATTTAGCCATGAAAGGTGAACTCCTCAGTATTGAGGATCGAGCCAGCAAGCTGAAAGCAATAGATATGCGTTATGCACCTTTTGCCAATCAGTTGCTTGAATTAACTAAAAACTTTGAAGAGGACAAATTAGTAGAATTTGTTCAACAGTTTAGATGAGGATTAAGAATGAGTAGCGAATCTTTAAACAGAGGAACCATTTTAATTGTGGATGATACGCCCACTAATTTGGGTTCAATATTAGATTTTTTGAGCGCATCTGGCTTCACTGTTTGGGTAGCTCGCAGTGGGTCTAGCGCTCTCAAAAAAGTGCAATATTCCCAGCCTGATTTAATTTTGTTGGATGTTTTGATGCCAGAAATGGACGGCTTTGAGACCTGCCAAAACCTGAAAGCGAATGAGTTAATTAAAGACATCCCAGTCATTTTTATGACCGCGCTGGACGATACAGAAAGCAAAGTCAAAGGCTTTAATGTGGGGGGAGTTGATTATATCACTAAGCCCCTTCAACACGCAGAGGTTTTAGCTCGCGCTATCACGCACCTGAATCTGCGAAATTTAACTAAAAAGCTTCAGGCACAAATTGTCGAGCGCGAGCGAGCGCAAGCCGACCTGCAAGTTTTGACACAAGAGCTAGAGACGCGAGTAGAAGAGCGCACCGCTGAACTTTCCCAAACGAATGCACGCCTCAACCAGGAGGCTGCTGAACGCAAGCTTGCAGAAGCAGCTTTGCAAGCATCGGAAGCGCGAGAGCGGCACAAAGCCCTAGAGCTCGAAAATTCCCTGCACGAACTCAAGCAGGTGCAAAGCCAGCTCATTCAGAGCGAAAAAATGTCCGGGCTAGGCCAACTCGTAGCTGGCGTAGCTCATGAAATCAATAATCCAATTAATTTTATTTATGGAAATCTTTCCTATGCTCTGGAATATTCAAAAGCTTTGGTCACTATCCTTGACCTCTACGAAAAGCACTATCCTAATCCGGCTCCAGATATACAAGCAGAAATCGCAACAAGCGAGCTAGATTATCTCAAAGACGACTTGCCTAAATTGTTCAAATCGATGTACTTAGGAGCCGATCGCATCCGCGAAATTGTTTTATCTCTGCGCCTCTTCGCACGGCAAGAAGGATATGAAATGAGAGCGGTCAACCTTCACGAAGGCATCGACAGCACGCTGATGATTTTACAGAGTCGGCTAAAATTTAAGTCAGACCGTCCCTCGATTGAAGTAGTGCGGGACTATTGCCCAAATCTGCCCGAAGTGGACTGTTATGGGGGAGAAATGAATCAGGTATTTATGAATGTACTTGCAAATGCGATCGATGCTATTGACGAGTGGAACAAGCAGAGATCGCTAGAAGAAATTAAAGCGAATCCTAGCGTGATTCGGATTAGCACAGAAGTAACAAGCAACAATTGCGTAGCTGTCCGAATTGTGGACAATGGGCCAGGGATCTCGGAAGAGGTTCGTCGCCACGTATTTAACCCGTTTTTTACAACAAAACCCCCCGGTAAGGGTACAGGGATTGGGTTGTCGATTAGCTGGCAAATTGTAGTGGAAAAACACCGGGGAAGCTTGGAGTGTAATTCTGCACCAGGCAGGGGAACAGAGTTTACTATTCAGATTCCGATTCAGCAGGAGTCTCCTGTCTTGTCGCTGTCAGGTTGATGCTCTGCAAAAAAGTTAGTGAATCCATAGGGTTAATTTTTTAAACGACTCCCCAATCTAGCAAGCTTAACAAAAGTTGTGTTGCCACTGCTTGTCAAGTTTCCTCACCAACGCTCGTCATCCCAGGGGCTATACATAGCAGATATATTTTGAGTGAGAGCTTTGCAGTAGCCCAGAAGCGCTACTGCAAACCCCATACTACAAAACTCCTTTAGAACTCGGAATCCGAGTGGCGCGCCGCGGATCGATTTCTACGGCCATCCGCAGAGCTCGCGCAAATGCCTTAAACGCCGCTTCTACAATGTGATGAGAATTTCCGCCCTGCAACTGTCGAATGTGCAGTGTCATTTGAGTGTGGTTCACCACCGCCGAAAAAAACTCTCTCACTAATTCAGTATCGTAAGTGCCGATCCGTTGGTTGGGAATTTCCAAGCTGTAACTTAAGTGAGGCCGTCCCGAAAAATCTAGCACTACTTCAATTAAAGCTTCATCCAAAGGTGCGATGAAATGCCCGAAACGAGAAATGCCCGATCGATCTCCGACAGCTTTGGCCAGGGCTTGGCCTAAGGTAATTCCCACATCCTCGTTGGTGTGGTGGTCATCTATCTCCAAATCACCGATCGCCTGCACGTCCAAATCGATCAATCCGTGAGAAGCAATCTGGTGCAACATATGGTCTAAAAACGGAATCCCCGTAGACGCCTTGCAAGTTCCCACACCGTCGAGATTGAGGCTGGCCGTGACATCCGTTTCTAGTGTCGTGCGTTTCACCAACGCGGCCCTAGCTGGTTGAACTGAATTTGCAGGAGGCACAGAAGGGCGATCGATTATCTCCATAATTTGCAATGGGTCATTCATTAGTTATTGATAATTAGTAATTGAAGATTACAGCTTGAGCCGCGCTGATTTTCAAGTGTTTAGTTAAGAGAATTATGCAAAACTAAAAACTCTCGAAAGGGGCGGGTTTTGCATAAAACTTACTTGTTATAGTTAAAGTTTATTGTCTCAACCCGCCCCTACATAACTCAAAATTCTCGACAACTGTTACATTCCCATGATTTCGTAACCGGCATCGACATACAAAACTTGACCCGTAATCCCGCTAGCGAGATTGCTGCACAGAAAAGCCGCAGCATTTCCCACTTCCTGCTGAGTCACCGTCCGCCGCAGTGGCGCCACTTCCTCAACGTGGTGGATCATGTCCAGAATACCGCCAACTGCTGACGAAGCCAGAGTCCGAATCGGGCCAGAAGAAATTGCATTTACCCGAATATTTAACGGGCCCAGTTCAGCAGCCAGATAACGAACATTCATTTCCAAAGCCGCCTTAGCAATTCCCATCACATTATAATTAGGAACTACCCGGACGCCGCCCAAATAAGTCAGCGTCACAATACTGCCGCCCTCGGCCATCAGGGGTTTAGCAGCAGCACAAAGCCGCACCAGCGAGTAAGCGCTAATATCCAAAGCATTGGAGAAACCTTGGCGCGAGGTGTTGGTGAAATCTCCCGAAAGTTCGTCCTTGCCGGCAAAAGCCAGACAGTGGATCAGGACATCTAACTTGCCCCACTTGTCGGCGATGGTTTGAAAAGTAGACTCAATTTCGCTCTCGTCTTGGACATTGCAGGGCAAATACAGACTGGGATTGAGCGGTTCCACCAGTTCAGCGACTTTGCGCTCGTGCTTGCCTTTCTCGTCCTTCAAATAAGTTATGCCGAGGTTGGCCCCAGCTTTGTGGAGCTGCTGAGCAATACCCCAGGCGATCGAGCGATTGTTGGCAATGCCCGTAACAAGAGCATTTTTTCCGGTCAAATCTATCATCTGTAGTTTATCTAAAAGCAACTTGCACCGTTCTCATTGGCTCTCTGCGACAACCCCGCCAGTTTAGACACAACTGATTCAGATTTAACTGATTCAGACACAATTGAGACACAATTGAGACACAATTGATATTAATTTTGCTGTGGAGCTACATGGGGGCGGAATTGAAAAAGTTAAGAGAAGGGCTAGATTTAATCATACAGTGCGTGTTTACCTTAACATTAGATGGAAGTAACCGAATCCTTGGATATTGGAGGTTGGGCAGTATATTTACTCAATAAGGTTAATCGGCAAGTTATAAAGTATTGATTAGTACAAAGGATCTAGTCGTGACGCATGATAGACCGCTAGCAGCCGTGTTCCGCCAAATCAGCGGCGGGGCGTTTCCACCCATTGTGGAAACCTTTGAACGGGGCAAGACAATTTTTTTCCCTGGAGACCCGGCTGAGCGCGTCTACGTTCTCATCAAAGGTGCTGTCAAGCTCTCCAGGGTGTACGAAGCAGGGGAAGAAATTACAGTCGCCCTCCTGCGCGAAAATAGCGTATTTGGGGTGCTGTCTCTGATTACGGGACACCGATCGGACAGGTTTTACCACGCGGTAGCCTTTACGCCGGTGGAATTGATCTCGTTGCCGATCGAACAAGTCGAGAAAGCGCTCAAGGAAGACCCGGAACTCTCGATGGTAATGCTGCGGGGACTGTCGTCTCGGATTTTGCAAACCGAGATGATGATCGAAACGCTGGCTCACCGAGATATGGGTTCGAGACTCGTAAGCTTTTTGCTGATTCTGTGCCGGGATTTTGGCGTGCCCGGTACAGAGGGGATTACGATAGATTTGAAGCTGTCCCACCAGGCGATCGCCGAAGCGATCGGCTCGACGCGGGTAACTGTGACTCGTTTGCTCGGGGATCTCAGACAAGAAACCATGATCTCGATCCACAAGAAAAAGATCACAGTCCACAACCCGGTGGCCCTAAGCCAGCAATTCACTTGATGCCGAGAAAGTATAGGATTTTGGATTTTGGATTTTAGATTCAATCCAAAATCCAAAATCCAAAATCTAAAATCGGAATGACTGCTGGATACATCCTGGTATTTGTAATTTTAGTGTTGGGGGGTGTGATCGCCACTGTCAGCGATCGCCTTGGGACGAAAGTCGGCAAGGCAAGGTTGAGTTTGTTCAAACTTCGCCCCCGCGATACTGCTGTTGTTGTGACAGTTATGGCCGGCAGCATCCTGTCAGCACTGACTCTGGGCATTATGTTTGCTACTAGCAAGCCGCTGCGAACGGGAGTTTTTAGAATAGACGAGATTCAAAAAAGGCTCAACAACGCCCGCAGAGAAATCAACCAGGCCACTCAAGAAAAAAATCGAGTTGAAACTGAATTAGCTCAAGCCAGAGCCGCTCAAGCGCAAGCTAGAGCCAATTTAGAGCAAATTAATCAATCCCTCCAAGCAGCTAATGCTGAGCAAGCTCTGACGCAAACAAAATTAAACTCGCTGCGGGCCCAGCTCAACAGCGTGCAGGCAGCCAAGTCTAAAACTGAACAGCAGTTAAGTCAGGTAGAAGCGGCTAAATCCCAGACAGAAGAACAGCTCAGCAGTGTGGAAGCTGCTAAATCCCGCACCGAAGAACAATTGAAACTGGTTGAAACTGCCCGATCGAGTACAAAAGCTCAGCTCGATCGCACCGAGAACCAATTGAAAACAGTTTCTGCTCAAAAAACGACTTTAGGAGCGGAAATCGCCCAACTGCAAGAGGAACGCCAACAGTTAATCGGGCAGGTAAAAACTCAAATTGCCCAGCGCGATCAAGAAATTGCCAAGCGAGAGAGAGAAATTGCCAAGCGAGACGCAGAAATTGTTGATCGCAACGAGCTAATTGCCCAGCGAGACAAGGAAATTGCCCAGCGGGTGCAAAATCTCGCCGAGCGCGATCGAACTATTGTCGAGCGCGACAAAGTAATTGCCGAGAGGGAAGCACTCTTAGAAACCTTGGCACAGCAACAAACTCAACTCGAACAGCAACAAACTTTATTGCAGCAGCAAGTGCAAGTTTTGGAACGCGATTTTCAGGCAATCCGCGAGGGTACAGTTGCCATCAGGCGGGGTCAAATTTTAGCTGCTGGCGTCGTTCGCATTATCGAACCCGGTATGGCAAGCCGCGCGATCGATCGACTCTTGCAAGAAGCAAATAAAACCACCGTCGGACTCATGCAGCCACAAAATAAGAAGGTTAGAGACCAGGTTATTCAAATTACTAAAGCAGAAATCGATCAACTAATTAGTCAGGTTAAAGACGGTCAAGATTACGTGGTGCGGATTGTCGCCGGCGCTAATTACCTGCGGGAAGAAAAGGTAATTAAGGTATTTGCAGAAGCAGAAATCAATCGAGTGGTTTTCCGCGCTGGAGATGTGATTGCAGGGGTTGCTGTCGATCCCGTGATTTTGACCAACGAACAGGTACGGCAGCAGTTGCTGCAATTGATAGAAGCTTGTCAATTTCGCGCTCGCCTGATCGGTGTTGTCGGCGGTAGAGTCCAAGTTGCCGACAGTCAGATTGAAACTTTAGCTGGTTTTATCGATCGATTGCAGCAGTACGAGAAACCGCTAGACGTTCAGGCGATCGCCGCAGATGTCACTTACATCGCGGGCCCGCTTAAAATAGATTTAGTTGCTCTTGAAAAGGGAGTCGTTGTTTTCCGCACGGGACAACAAAAACCAGGCCCAGGAGATTTGAAGATTAAAAATTAAATTTGGTAATGGGTAATGGGTATTTGGTAACTGACTATGATTTTAGGTTTCGATCCGGGTAAAGACAAGTGCGGCATCGCTGTAATGGGTATAGATAAGAACGTCTGCTACCATCAAGTTGTGCTGTCCGAAGCAGCGATATCTACTATTCAATCTCTGTGCGAACAGTTTTCTATTGAGTTATTGGTGATGGGAGATCAAACGACTTCTAAGAGTTGGAAACACAAACTGACGCAAAGTTTGTCGCCTGCGCTCAAAATTGTTCAGGTTGATGAGAGATACAGCAGTTTAGAAGCGAGGGAACGCTACTGGCAAATGTACCCTCCGACGGGAGTTCAGCGCTTAATTCCGAAGGGGATGCGAACGCCACCGAGACCAGTGGACGATATTGTGGCGATCGTCTTGATTGAGAGGTATTTGAACAAAAGTTAGTCAATTTTATAACCGTTACCACTGATTCTCTTTAATTATTAAGGAATCAATAGGTTTTGGCTGGTAGTGAATTTTTCACTTAAATAAAATACACCCTAGATTTATCTAGTTGATCATTGAATAACAGTTAGTGCTACTTGATGACAGCCTCGGTCAAAATTACCTTACCATTCTGCCGGACTTGCAGGCGTTCGGGGTTTATCGAATAGATAATATTGCCGTTAGTCGCTTCATAAGTTCCGTCGTCACCTGTCGTTACTTGCATGACATTGATTTGCGTGCCATTTATCTTGCTGAGGCCGCGGTAAAAAATCTCGCCTTCCTGGGTTTTGCAAATGTATATAGAAAAGTTGGGCGTTGCGAAAAATTGCACCATTTGGGCCCTCGGACATCCCTCAACTTGAGCAATTTGCAGCGGTTGATTATTGCCCAAAGTGTTGGGTGCGATCGCCCGAACTTTCCCAATCGGTTGATTTAGTGCCGTTGCTTCTGCTGAGGCGGTTAAAAAGCCGTGAAGCGAAGCTATCCCGAAGGGAATCGCACTAATGCCAGCCATAACTAGACTTACTTCTTTAATGCCCTTAACTCTATTTTTATAAAACATCTTGTCACTCCTGGTTTTAACTATATAATTACATCTTAAGCGATCTTTGTTCGCTCTGCGATTTTTAATAGAGTTATTGCGTAAATTTTTGATAAATAGGTCAACCGCAAATTTCAGGCCGATAAACACAGATAAACGCAGATAATTTGAAGATTGTTTTCTAGTTTGGCTATCGGGTCTAATGATTGGTCTAAGATTGATTATTGTAGTAAGAGTAGACTTGAATTGCCCAAGTCATTTTAATCAAATTTTAGGACGGGCTAGAAGCCCATTCCACAAGAAAAAATGTGGGATGGGCTTCTAGCCCGTCCTAATTATTTTTGCAATTCAAGTCTAGTTTCTCGCATTGAGATTTTTAAATAAAAAGGGAAAGAGAAGATACAGTTTTCCTCCATTTCCCTTTTTTTGAATAAGGACTCAAGTCCGATGCTGTGAACCTGGTAATTAATTAACTGCTGCCAACTGTTTGTCTTTGATTTCCACAGGCGCGGTTAATGCCTCTTCCAAATCCGCACAGCCGAGTTTTTCCTCCAAAATAGCCATCACTTCGCGGCCGAAATCATTGGAATTACGCTGCCAAGCTTCTAAACAAATTTGTCCGAAGAACGAACCCAAAGGTTCAGGATTCCACAGCAATTTTCGCGCTGTCCAAGGCATCAAACTCATGGGATCGTAACCCGGTTGCAGAATCTCCTGTTTAAAGGCGTATTCTTCTAAAATAGTGTGAGGCTGCAACCCGATAAAGAAAATCGCTGGTTCTACTTTATCGGCTCCGAAAATTCGCTCTAATTCTCGGTGATAAGCAATAGTTTGCCGGATGGTTTCAAAGGTTTCGTCTATGACGTTAAACGAGTAATTAACGGAAACTACATCTTTGTAACCGGCGGCTTTTAAATCGCGACAATTTTCCAAAACTACTCGCAAGTTATAGCCCATCCGCATTTTCCGAACCAGTTCCTGGGAACCGCTGGTGATGCCGATTTCAAAGTAATTCATCCCCGTTTTTACCATCAAATCGCACAATTCTGGTGTGAGATTGTCCGCACGGATGTAAGCGGCCCAGTGTATGTCGTCCATGCCGGCGGCGATGATTTTTTGCAATAATTCAACTGCATCGTCGATGAATTTGCGTGCTGGGATAAATTGAGCGTCGGTAAACCAGAAATTGCGGATACCTCGATCGTACAATTGCCGCATCTCTGCCACCACCTCAGCCGCCGGATTGATCCGCACTTGCTTGCCTTCAATCACCGTATAAATGCAGTAACAGCAATTATGAGGACAGCCACGCTTGGTTTGGACTCCGACGTAGAAGTCCATATCCTGTAGATAATAGGAAAATTCCGGCCAAATGGTTTCGATGTAGTTATAATCGCAGGCAGTTTTCTCGATGTTGGCTGGCTTTTCGTGAATTAGCTTCGCGCGGGGCACGGTTTCTCCCACCACATAACATCTTTCCTCGGCCAAATCTTCGCCCTTAATCAACTTCTCCAGCAAAGCTTCGCCTTCCCCCACCGAAACCACAGTTCCCGCCGGCAAACTGCGGCCCAACTGCTCGTAAAACACGCTCACAGCACCGCCTCCGACCACTGCACGAGCTTCGGGGCGGTATTTCCGGGCCCGCTTCAATCCGCGCTCGATCAGTCCCAAATTGCGCCAGAGTTCGGTGTAGTAAGACGCTGCTAAACGCAGTCCTCCGAGGGCTCCCCGGAACTTGATCAGCGGATTTTTGGCGTAGTAAAACTCGAAGGCATTTTGCAGCGGGTTGCCGCCCCTGCCGCCCACGGGCGCGTAAATTTGAATGTCCCGCCAAGAGAAAACTAGCAGCGTCGGCTTAAACTCGTCTATGCTGGCATCCAAAGCTTTAGCGAAATCCAGGGGGGGTACGGCACCTAAATCAAAAATGCGCTGTTCGACATCGGGAAACAGCTTGTGTACGTGATCCGAAAGATACACAACTCCGATCGGGAAAATAGGATTGCAAGGGAGGCGAACGTACAGGACTCGGTTTTCTCGGTTTTCCATGATTGCCATATCCTAAAGTGGAACTTTTTCAGCTATGTTAATATTCTTTTAATATAACTTTACAATCTGTCTAATTTTCGCAATTTGACATTAAATATTCTTAAATTTTTCTATTGGAATTAAGGCCGAGCTTGTTGGTGTCGATCGGCGAGAGCAGCAGAAAAAAGCTAATTTTTAAGTCAATACAGCGTATTTTGACATAAAATCCCAGCGGAGAGTCAAAAAGCCGATATTTATCCGGTTAGACTTTAAGTTAGGTACGATCGGTCTCTAATGTATTAGGGAGTTGGTAGTCGGCTTTACAGTTGGCTGGGATCGCCTAGTGTTAGCCTGAGAAGATAACTAAAACTTTTAGGCAAGGCTCCCTCAGCATTTATGGCTCAAATTCTTGACCCCCTACCCTCAGACACCGACAGCAAGATTCTGTGCTGCTACGTCAACGCCACCAGTCAAATTCAGATTGCTCGTATCGCCAACATTCCTAACTGGTACTTTGAACGAGTAGTGTTTCCCGGACAGCGCTTAGTGTTTGAAGCGATACGGGCCGCAGCATTGGAAATTCACACCGGGATGATGGCCAGTGCAATTTTGTCGGATACAATTCCTTGCGATCGCTTGCAAATTAACGAAGGCCCCTATTCAAACGTCAATCCTAGCAGATCGCGAGAGGCAGTTCAGGGCGATCGAACAGTAATAGCCGGCCGCCCCAAATCCCGAGAACTCTCAGAACCTTTGACTGTACCGGCACTAACCGCCGTGGATTAATCGGAGTTGTGAGTTTTGAGTTATAAATTGTCAGTTAATTGATAGCTCTGCACTCAAAATTCCAACTTCTGCAAAACGGTAAAAATTCAACAGTTAAGAATCAAAGTTTCTGAAATGAATTTTAGATAAAAACTCGCAACTGCAAATATTGTCCGGTTTTTCGTATTTCCCTGAGTTTTGTTGGCGGCCCCGGAAGCTGTGCAAAAATATCATTAAACAGCTTCTAGAATTTCAGCCATGTCAGCACAACCGATCGCCTCTTCCCCATCTTCGGCCCCAGTATTTGAGCCGGCGGTATTCCGGCTTTCTCCCCTGATTAGAATCACGTTGTTGAGCTTGTACACAGCCCTGACAATTCCATTGCCGTTTTTGTCGGAAGTAACGAAAGCACCGGTGCCCCCGGCCGCACTCTGGGTGGCAATAGTTGTCGGCGCTGCGGGCCTGTACGGCGTGCTCAGTGAAAGGGTAATTTTGAGCGAGGAAGGGATTGAAGTCACATATCCCAACTGGTTTCCGCGTTTGTTTCGCAAGGGTTGGTCGCTACCTTGGACTGAGGTAAAAGCTCTCAAACCTCGATCGACTGGTCAAGGAGGTTTAGTTTACTATTTTTTGAGTCATTCGGGTGAAGGTTATTTGTTGCCAATGCGAGTGGCTGGATTTGGTAAATTAGTCGGTTTGGTGGAAGCAAAAACAGGTATTGATACTAGAGATGTCCGCCCTTTGTCTCAGCCTTGGATGTATCTTATTTTGCTCTTCTGTACGCTGCTGCTGCTGTTGGTGGATGCGTGGACTATTGTCACGGCGATCGGGCTTAAAGGCAATTTGTAATATTATGCCCGGTACAATAACCGTTATCAGGTTGGTAGTGAGGACTTCAGCCCTCATAAAACTTGCTCGGAGAGAAGCCCTGAATAAGCTGTACTGGATTGAGTTTTTACCTTTGGGGGGCAAGAAACCCACCCCACAAGATTTGCCATCAAAATAAGTATATAGATTCAACGCGCGATCACTTACAAACCTCTTTGATTGTGATATTTTATGTGGCTACGATTAGCTGAAAAACATTTAGCTAGTTTGCATTTTTAAAACTCTTAAATTTCTTGTGGGGTGGGCATCTTGCCCGCCCCCAAGATCCAGGTTAAATGTGGCACATCTTATTATCAAACACGCACAAAAAAGAAAAACCCGGTTTCTTTAAGAAGCCGAGTTTTTACGTATTCTATTGTTTATTTAAGCTACTTAACTTCAGCCGATCGCCGAGTGCTAGGCGATTCGTAGTAAACTCCAGAACCTGTATCGGAGACAAAATGACAATCCCAGTAAGAGCGAATAAAGCTCTTCCAAATTGGATCGGTTGACTTGCGATAATAATCGCCCAACACTGGTTTAATTGCTTCCGTTGCTTCCTTCAAGTGATAGTGCGGCATCGTCGAGAAAATGTGGTGCGCTACGTGAGTCCCGATGTCGTGATGGATGGAATTGATGATTCCGTAGTCGCGATCGATCGTAGACAATGCACCTTTCAAGAAATACCAATCTTTACCGCGATACCAAGGAATATCGGCTTCTGTGTGGTGCAGGTATGTTACCAAATCCAGCCACATCACGAACACTACATAGGGAACCAAGTAGAACTTGAGTAAAAACAGCCAACCAAACTGATAGGTTAGGGCGCCTAAAAAGCCTACCATCAGTACCAACGATGCGGAACTCGTCAACACATCCCATTTTTCGGAGGGACGGAAAAGCTGGCTACCGGGCATGAAGTGAGAACCTGCCCGAACGCCCGATCCGCGAAACAGATAAAGTGGGTAGGCAAATAACATCAAATAGAAGCGTCCCAGCTTTTCGTACCAGCGCATTTGTTCGTAATGGCTCTCCGACACGGGATACCAGCTTTCATCGTTATCTAAGCTGCCTGTATTCGCGTGGTGGGTTCTGTGACTGATCCGCCAACCGTGGAACGGGACAAGAATTGGAGCGTGGGAGAGGTGTCCGATCAGGTTGTTGAGCCATTTGCTCTTAGAAAATGAACCGTGTCCGCAGTCGTGGCCCACTACAAACAATGCCCAAAACATGGTTCCCTGCATTAACCAAAATATTGGGTAAAAGAGCCAGGAATCGACGGTGTAGGCGATCGCATACAAACCTGCGATGATGCCAATATCTAAAAAGAAGTAAGCCAGAGATTTCCAGGCCGAGGGTTCAAAACAGTGGGCTGGAATAGCTACTTTGATATCTTGAAGAGTAAAAGGTAACTCTGTTGTACGAGAGGACGAGCCTTGATTGATCGGGGGATTGAGAACAGTATTTGATTGCACGAAGTTTCCGATTTAAGCTGACTTGAGAAACCGCATTCCGCCTTCTTTTAACAGTCAATCGATTTTAGATTTTAGATTTTAGATTTTAGATTCACTCCACAGATGAATCTGGGGGCTTAAACTACTAATATCTAAATTTTTTGGCTCTCCCCGACATGAGTCGGGGGGTTGTATCCCTATGCAGGTGAGGTAACATTCAAACTGCAAGGAGCCATATTTTTACTCTGCAAGGGTTTCTAAAGTTCTTTAGTTCGCATGAACAGCCCGTCCGCGATTCTCAAGCAAGTTGGCTTGTGGAATACTTGTGTGGGAAAAATTAGTGCGATCGACCCTGTTATCTGAAAAAATCTCATGTGCCCGTTGTTGGTGCGAAATGCGACTTCAATCTGAGAGTGGACATCTGGAGGAAGTACCTCCAGTCTGCAGGTAGCATACAGCGCTTCGAGCAAAAATTGTGAACGAGTGTGTAGGGAAAAGCCCATGGATTTTTGATTGGCGATTTTAGATTCAAGGAAAAATCTCCAATCTCCAATCTCCAATCTCCAATCGGAGTGTTGGGTTTCACGCAAGTTCTACCCAACTGACTGTTCACTACACTTCACAAATTCTGCAATTATTGCTACAGCTAAGCTAATGTAACATTTCTACACACATTCTGGCAATGACTTACCAGAAAATTTTGAAAATTCATAAATTGCAGAAAGTGACGGGCGATCGCTTTCTCGCTTTTAGATTTTCTAGGTTCCAGCTTTTTCTAATATGAGCTTAGACCGTTTTACCATTTCTGGAACGTCGATCGGATAATCACCGGTGAAACACGCCGAACAAAAACTCATTGGGTCTTCGTTAGTCGCCCTCAGCATTCCATCCCAACTCAAGAAAGCCAAAGAATCAACCCCTATTTGGGCGCCGATTTCTGCGACTGATTTAGTAGCAGCAATCAACTGATCTTGATTGTCGGTGTCGATCCCGTAGAAACAAGGATGAGTCACCGGCGGCGAGGAAATTCTCATGTGAACTGCCGTTGCGCCCGCATCCCGCAAGGCTTTGACGATTTTGCGACTGGTAGTGCCACGCACGATCGAATCGTCGATAATAATTACTCGCTTTCCCTCCAACACATCTTTGAGAGGGTTGAGTTTCATGCGGATTCCTGACTCCCGCATTGTCTGAGTCGGTTGAATAAAAGTGCGCCCGACGTAGCGGTTTTTAATCAATCCTTCGGCGTAAGGAATGCCGGAAGCTTGAGAAAAGCCGATCGCGGCCGGGATTCCAGAATCGGGAACGCCGATGACTATATCCGCATCAGCCGGAGATTCTGCTGCTAACAAACGCCCGATCCGCAGGCGGTAGCTGTACAAACTTTCACCTTCCATTTGGCTATCGGGGCGAGCAAAATAGATCATTTCAAAGATGCAAAGTTTGCGCTTTTGTTGCTGACTCCAGTGGAAGGAAGCCATACCTTCATCTGTAATCCAAACTAATTCTCCCGGTTCTACATCCCGCAAAAATTCAGCACCGATAATATCCAAGCCACAAGTTTCCGATGCTAAAACGTATCGTACCGGAGTTGTGGGGAGGATGCCAATTACCAGCGGGCGGACGCCGTGCGGGTCCCGGACTCCCATCACGCCTTTGGGGGTGGCGATCGTCAAACTAAAGGCTCCTTGGCACATAGCAAACGCACTGATCGCTGCTTCCAGCCAGTCTTTGCCCTTGTCTACCTCGGAACCGATCGCCACTGCGATCGCCTCTGAATCCGTCGTGCTGACAAACTCGCACTTCCGAGACAGCAATTCTTCCCGCAATTCTTTGGTATTGACAAGATTCCCGTTATGTGCCAATGCCAGACTTCCCAAACGAGTTTCGACAACCACAGGCTGAGCGTTGACCACGCGGGACGAGCCGGTAGTAGAGTAGCGAGTGTGGCCTACAGCTAAGTTACCGGGCAAGTGACCTAAACTCGATTCGTTGAAGACTTGGGAAACCAGTCCCATATCTTTGTGCAGGTGGACTTTTTCACCGTCAAAGGTGGCAATTCCTGCTGATTCCTGACCCCGGTGCTGCAAGGCATACAAACCGAAGTAGGTCAACTTGGCGACATCTTCACCCGGTGCGTAGATACCGAAAACGCCACAAGCTTCCTCGGGCTTGTCGGGTTTGCTAGAATGCTCGTCAGCCGCGAAGGAATGGTTGGGAATCATAGATGGGTGGGTTCCTAATGGGGAAGGTGGGTTAGGGGGACAGTTTCAGCGGGAAATCTTGTTTGCGAAAGCGTCGCATAACTTAACATTCCCTTAATCTTGCCACGAATCTGTCATTATTTCCAAATCGTGTAGCATTTCAGACAGAAGCGATGCGGCGTTTAATGGCATTGTAGTATCGATCGCCCCCTGATCCTATATTAACCTTGATTTATTGTGGGCGAGGGATTCGGTGAGGGATTCGGCGATTGAAAGAGACTGTTGGCTAATTCGCCGAGGGTGTTACCCCTCACATCTGGAATCCAGCATTTGGGTTCGCTATTGGTAGTTAATAGCTATATGGTTAATTAAATACTTAGTCCCGAGACACTATTTTTAGGGGTGACGGGTGAAACCATTTTTAAATTCGCCCACAGTCTCTTGAAATCGCTTCTTGTCAAACTCTCGTCCCAGCAGAGGGGAACGAATAGATCGGCGATCGTGCAATGAAAAATAAATTAGAAACTTGCTTGATGGGCTTTTTCAAATATTAGGATTTAAAGCCCATATATCTTGACTTTTCCATAAAATTGATCTAGTATATCATCATGGGAATCTGTGCGACCATGTAATGTCCTTTTGGGCGCGATCGAGTATTAAGTAATGTCCACACGAGTGAACCGTGGGATGGAGATTTTGCAGCCTGAAAACTTTCCCTAATCTACAAAGTCAATCAGCTTCATCTCCTGACAAAACTTCCTCTAAATCTCTCGCTGCGTGCAGAATTCTCACTACCTCAATATAGTTATCAAAAGACAAATAGAAAATCAGATAATTTTCAAAACCCCTAACTGACAATCTTCGCAAACCCTCCAACCGTGGATTTTGAACCGGATACAGGCGGCCCATTCCCGACATTTGAGCCAATCTCGCAAATGTCTGACGTGCTGCATCAAAAAAACGCCATGCAGCATCAAGATTATTTTGAGCAATATAAGCAAAATTTTCGTCTAAATCTTGACTTGCTCTTGGTGTAATGACAATCCGTTTAGTCATTGCTGCTGTGGGTCAAGTTTATGCACCAACTGAGCGCGTTTTTGCTCCCACCAATCATCGGTAATCTCTATAGAATTCCCACTATCCAAACCAGCCAACAATAACGACTCAATCCGCGCAGCTCTTGCTTGTTCTTGGCGAATTAGGTGCAAGATGTATTCCGCTGCATTACTGTAGCCTCCGATTGCCACTTGTTCGTTAATAAAATTTTGAATTGAATCGGGAAGAGGAAGATTGAGGGTCATATTTTTTATCCTTCCTGATGTGCGACCTTGGCATATTTTAATTATTATAAATCAGGTTCGATCAATTTCCGTTTTTGTAGGGTGCGTCGCTGTGAGATTTTTGAGGAAATTTGCAGATTTGAGATGGCGACGCACCTGAGTGACTCTCACGGTGTGTCGCTGCGAGATTGTCGATTTGATTTGTAGATTGTTCAATGCAACGCACCCTACCACTACTACGCGGAAACTAGGACGAGGAAGAAACCGACGCTACCGCAACGCGAAAACCCCTGCCCCAACATCTGAGGTCCGCCGAGACGCAGTAACGACGGGCACCACGGCAAACGACCGCATTGCCGTTCCATGAACCACCACGCTGCACTCGGTTATTATCCCTTCCAGTTTCCCAAGAACTTCCGTCAGTCGGTGCGCCATTGTAGTTATCATGCCAGCGATCGCTGCACCATTCCCAAACATTCCCGTGCATCTCGTATAAACCAAAGGCATTAGGTGGAAAACTCCCCACATCCGTTGTTTGTTTGCGGTAAAGTCCCTTCGGCGCAGAACCATAGGGATTATTGCCATCATAATTAACTAAATCCGGGGTAATCGTTTCGCCAAAATAGAAAGGCGTTGTAGTTCCGGCGCGAGAAGCATATTCCCATTCGGCTTCCGAAGGTAAGCGATAAATCTTGTCAGTTTTTTGAGAAATTTTCTGGCAGAATTCCAGAGCATTATTCCAGCTTACTTGTTCTACAGGACGTTTCAAACCTTTGATCTCAGAAGGGTTATTCCCCATCACTACTTCCCACTGTTCTTGAGTAATGGGATATTTACCCATAAAAAAAGGAGAGATATTAACAGTACGCTGCGGCCCTTCATTGTTACTTCGCCCTGCTTCTGTACTGGGGGAACCCATCACGAAACGGTCGCCAGGAATTGCTACCATGTCTAAGATTGCACCGCTACCTAAATTTTCCCGGAAAAATTGTGATTGACGCTGTTGGCGGTTAGTTATATTACCCCGCACATCAACTGTCACCGTGTCAAAGTCAAACCTTTTTAAAGTATGTATAAAATTTGGCGTTGACTGACGTTGAAAATCTCTTAAAACTTCCTCGGCTGATTGATAGCGCGGTCGGATATCTTTTGCCAACAACTTAGATAAAATCAATGCCAGTTCCTTGTCTATAGGATTCTTCAAATGTTTCTGCCAATTGGCAGTCCAGCTATAACCGTGTTCCGTCCACAAACCATCAGGATGTACTCCCGTCAGTAGATGAAAAGCCGTCGCCCCCAAGCTAAACAAATCGCTGGCTGGATAAGCTTCACCTCCTTGCATTTGTTCAAGCGGTACATAACCAGGCGTACCAATTCGCGTTCCCGGTTTCGACATCACTGTTCCCGACAACTGTTTGGAAACTCCGAAATCAATCAGCATTAACAAACCGTCGCTGCGACGGCGCATAATATTCTCAGGCTTGATATCTCGGTGAATAATTTTTTGTTCGTGAATAAACTTGAGAACAGGTAGAAGTTCGAGTAATAGTTGCTTAACTTGGCTTTCTTGCCAAATTCCCTGATTTTGGAAAAGCGTCAACAAATTATCCCCATCAACAAACTGTTGTACGAGATACAAATAGTTTTCTTCTTCAAAACAGGCATCTAGTGATGGAATTTGCGGATGTTGTCCTAGCTGTTGCAGTTGTCGGGCTTCTTGCTGAAATAATTCTACAGCTTTGTTGATCGCCCAAGTTCCCTGGACATTTGGTGCTAATTGTTTAACGACACAGCGTTGATTTAGTCTATCAATATCTTCTGCTAAATAAGTTCTGCCGAAGCCACCTTGACCGAGGAGTTTGATCGTGCGGTAACGCCATCGCAGGATGGGGACGAGTTTAACGCCACAACTGATGCAATATGTTTGTCCGTCGGGGTTGTCAGGTTTTTCGCAGTTGGGATTGATACAGCAAATCATTTATTTTAGGAATGATACTGTTTATATTGTATAGATTGACTGGGCGATTGACTCGACGATTAATTGGGCAATTAATTGGGCGTTTGAAATCGGTTCTGCACAAACAAACTCCGCCTGCGCGGACTGAAAATTTTAAACCCGCGTCGGCGGGTTTCGTCTGTGTAGAGGCGGTTTCAACCGCCCTTTATATGGAATGCGATTAGACAGATGCAATCCGACGCTCGATCGCATTATAGAATCGATCGCCCATTTCACCCATCGCCACCTCAATTAACACTTGATTGTCAGCACTCACAACCCGCAAAGGTGATTCAGCGCAGCAAACTAAACCAATTTTCTGCCACATATTGGTCAAATGTTCTTGCAGATAAGACTCCCAATTTTTTTGATTTTTCGGTGCCACTGAAACTACAATGCAGTTGCCCATTTCACCAAACAAAATTTCATCCCAGCGGCTGACCTTTTCCGAATTGAAACTAAGATGAATTTCTGCACCCATTTTAGCAGAAATACAAGATTCCGCGAGGGCTATCGCAATTCCACCTTCCGCACAATCATGGGCAGAACCTACCCAACCTTGCCGAATTCCATCGCGACAAACCGATTGCACTTTTCTTTCTAACTCAAAATCTATCCTTGGCGGTTTCCCAGCTACAATCCCGTGAATTGCCGCTAAATATTCCGAACCTCCTAAAGTAGGAGAAGTATCGATTTTTGAGCTTTCAGATGAAACTTCTGAGTTTTGGGATGATTCACCAATTCCCAGCACATAAATTAAATCACCTTTCTTTAGCCAAGCTTGGCCACTAATCTTCTTCAAATCTGGAATTAACCCTACCATTCCGATTACCGGAGTCGGATAAATTGGTTGAGGATTTCCCTCAGCATCAACAGTTTCATTGTAAAGAGAAACATTGCCGCCAGTCACAGGCGTTCCCAACTCCCGACAAGCATCAGCAATCCCGCGACAAGCTGACGCTAACTGCCAATATCCGATCGGCTTTTCAGGACTGCCAAAATTCAAATTATCAGTAACTGCGAGAGGTTCAGCACCCACACAGCTTAAGTTTCTCGCTGCTTCCGCTACGACTGCTTTTGCACCTTCATAAGGATCGAGATAAACATAACGAGAATTGCAATCAACCGTTGCAGCAACTCCGGGAATAACCCCTTGCTGCGGCACTTCCTTCTTGCTAAGGGGGGGAGAAACTTTTGGAGTTTCCCTACCTTGTGCCTTTGTAAATAGAGGAATTACCTCTTCTTCCTGTTTGCTTTCCGAAGCTTCAGAAACAGCATCTTCTCTCTGTAGATCCCCCTTAGCAAGGGGGTGTTCTTCGAGCCCTTTAGCAAGGGAAGAGTGGCAGGGTTCTAGCGGACGCAATCTGACAACCGCAGCATCAGCACCTCCCGGTAAAACAACAGTATTGTTTTGCACTTGATGGTCGTATTGGCGATAAACCCAGCGTTTAGAAGCGATGGTGGGAGTATCTAAAAGCGTCAGCAAAATCTGATTCCAAGTTTGGAAATTGCCGTTAATTTCGATACCTTTAACTGTGGATTGTGGCAGCGAATCCGCCGTCCATTCCCATGCTTTTTTAGCATATTTGGGCGGCTCTGTCAACAATTCTCGGTGATAAATTGGTGTGTTATCTGCCAAAGCTGTCGCGGTAATTTCGGCAGCGATTTCGCCTTTAAAGAGAATTCGGACGATCGGCTCTTCAATCACTGTACCCGCGACCACGGCGTGCAATCCCCAGCGGTGGAAAATATCGATTAATTCCTGTTCCCGTCCTTTTTGGGCAACAAACAACATCCGTTCTTGGGATTCCGAAAGCAGGTATTCGTAGGGAACCATACCGCTTTCTCGAACGGGAACTTTGTCTAAATCGAATTCAATGCCGACGCCGCCTTTGGCTGCCATTTCTGATGTGGAACAGGTGATTCCGGCCGCGCCCATGTCTTGGGCGGCGACGACTGCACCGGTTTTGAATGCTTCTAAACAAGCTTCAATTAAGGATTTTTCTAAAAATGGATCTCCTACTTGGACTGCGGGGCGATCGTCCATTGATTTGTCTGTCAATTCTGCACTGGCAAAACTTGCTCCTCCCATGCCATCTCGGCCGGTAGTTGAACCGACATAAAGCACGGGATTTCCGATGCCGGATGCCCCGGATTTGACGATTTCTTGAGTTTCCATTAAACCCAAGGCCATGACGTTAACTAGCGGGTTGCCAGAATAAGCAGGATCGAAGTAAACTTCGCCGCCAACTGTGGGTACTCCGATGCAATTTCCATAATGGGAAATTCCCGATACTACGCCTTTAAACAATCTCTGAGTTTTAGCATCGTCTAAGTTGCCGAAACGCAGGGAATTCAAAAGTGCGATCGGGCGAGCACCCATTGTGAAGATATCGCGGAGAATTCCGCCGACACCGGTTGCTGCACCTTGGAAAGGTTCGACTGCTGACGGGTGGTTGTGGGATTCAATTTTGAAGGCGAGTTGCAAGCCGTCTCCCAAGTCTACGACGCCGGCATTTTCTCCGGGCCCGACGAGAATTCGATCGCCCTCTGTGGGAAACTGTTTTAATAGTGGCCGCGAATTTTTGTAACAGCAGTGTTCGCTCCACATAACGCCAAACATTCCCAATTCAGCTTTATTGGGATGGCGACCTAGACGCTGAACGATTTCTTCATATTCTTCTGGTTTGAGTCTTTCAGCGGCAATTTGTTCGGGGGAAAATGGGGATTCGGAGATGGGAGACATGGAAACTCGTTATAAACCACAGGCTTTATTCTAAATGCCCTGTGGTTGGTTAATCTAAAATCTATAATCTAAAATCTATAATCCTAGGTCTTTGGGTTGTGAATCTAAAATCTAAAATCTAAAATCTAAAATCGCATGACTCAACCTCAAAATCTCAATTTTGCTAACCAAAACTTGCGGAACCGTTCTTTTAAAGGGCTTGACTTGTCAGGGGCGAATTTCAGCGGTTGCGACATTCGAGGCTGCAATTTCACCGGAGCTATTTTGAGGGGGGCTAATTTTCAGGGTGTCAGAACCGGACAAAGCCGCAGGCGGGTGAGAAATTTGATTGCTAGGGCTGGGGTAACGGCGATGACAGTGACGGCGGCTGGGGCTTTGACTGGACTGATAGCGGGGGCGGATGCGGGGGCTGTGGCTGTGGCTGGAACGGCTGCGACGGCGATTGCTGCGACTCGGTGCGAGGCTGGGATTGTGGCGGGGGCTGTGGCTGGGGCTGCTGCTGCGATCGGGGCTAGCGGTATTGTGACATTTTTGGGCGGAGATACTATCAGGGGAATTGTCTTATTTTTGGTTTCTGGGGTAATTCTTGGGTTAACTGCGATCGGCTTTTTTATTGCTGTTGAAGAAATAGAAAAATTGTCGGTAACGTCGTTTAGAAAAGCTGATTTAACTGATGCTGTTTTCGATCCCGGGGCAGTTCTAGATGCCGATTTTTCCGATGCGCGAGGCTTGCCGTGGTAGACAACCTGCTTCTAAAATCTAAAATCTAAAATCGGATGACTAAGTTTCCCCACGATCAGTTTGCAAAAGAATACCTGCAAGAGTTATTGTCGCCTCTTGGAGAAGTAGAAACGAGCAAAAATGTCACTGCTGAAGTTAGAGAAATTGATGTTTGGTTTCAACCAACTTCTTTTGAGGGCGAATATGAATATGTCCAAAGTTTGGGTTTGTTAGGTAAAATGGCTGCAACGGCGGCGATAATTGAACCGTTTCGCAATCCTGTGACTGCTGAGGGAATTTTTAGCTGTGTCGTTAAGTTATTAAATAGTAGGGCAGAACTGGGGCGGCGGGCTAATCGAGAAAATCAACGTTTTGAGGAAAGACAATTACCGATGTTGTGGATTCTCACTCCCACTGCTTCGGAAGCTTTATTAAATAGTTTTGGTTTTCGGACTTCCGAAGAGTCTGAGGGCTGGGGGAGGGGAGTTTATTTTTTATCGGAGGTTTGGAGAGTTGCGTTAATCGCTATTCACCAGCTACCGAGGACTCCAGAGACTATGTGGTTGCGGATGTTGGGTAGGGGCCGGGTGCAGCAAGGGGCGATCGCAGAATTAACTGCATTTCCCATTGATGCTTCAATTCGAGCTAATGCGCTACAATTACTTTACATCTTGCAGGAAAATTTGCAAGCGAATACACCAACTAATCCCACAATGGATGATGAAGATCAGGAGTTAGTTATGGCGATCGTACCCCTTTTTCAACAAAAGTTACAAGAAGCACGAGAACAAGGTCTTGTACAAGGTATTGTAAAAGGTCTTGAGCAAGGAAGAGAACAAGGTCTTGAGCAAGGAAGAGAACAAGGTCTTGAGCAAGGAAGAGAACAAGGACAGCGGTTAATTTTAGAGAGTTTCTTGCAGGTCAGATTTGGGGAGTTAGACCCGCTAACTGTCACCTTTTTGCGCCCGGTATCGGCTCTACCTACTGCCGAGTTTACTATGTTGTTAGTCCAATTATCTATGCTGCCGATCGCCCAAACCGATCGCCAACAAGTCCAAAATTTGCTAGCGGAAAGTGTTTTGAACAACCGCTTCAGCCAATCTGGACAAGAAGAACGCCCGGTTAATCTCATCCCCAATTTGCTCGGCTTATCCCCAGAAAATTTATCATTACTGCTGTCAGAATTGCCTCAATTATCGCTGGAAAATCTGATAGCTAGATTACCCAATACACTTGAAAACTAACAATGTGGCGAGAACCCCGACTTCTTAAACAAGTCCGGGTTCTGGGTGTATAATCAGAGACTGTGGTAATTTGTCATTTGCCGATGAAATTGCGATCGTTCTTTTCTTTCCTCATTGCTGGCGTCTTGGCACTCTTAGGCTTGAGTGCCGGTGGTTTTTACTGGCTGACAACCCAAACTCCCCTCAATTTACTCAACGGCGGGCCGACAACTACTCCGGCTGCGGCTGTGTTTGTCTCTAAACAAGCACCTTTGTTAGCATCAATGCTGGTAAATCCCGATCGCCTCGAAGCATTGCGGCAAGTTTTTGCCACTCCCGAAGAAAGAAGTCGATCGCACGCAGAATTTGAGCAAATCAAAAAAAGTTTTCTCGCCAATACAGGCCTGGATTACAGTCGAGATATCCAACCTTGGATAGGTGACGAAATTACCCTCGCCGTCACAACGCCCGATTTGGATGGCGACAGCAGCAACGGCAAAGAAACCGGGTTTTTGCTGGCAGTTTCCTCCCAAAATGTCGATCGCAGCCAACAATTTCTCGACTCCTACTGGCGAAAACAATCTCGAACTGAGAAAACAGTGCAGTCGGAACTCTATAAAGGCGTCCAACTAAATTACAAAAAATCACTTACAGCTAACAAAAAATCCGCTGCAACTTCCCCTTTCAACTCCTTTTCCCTGCCGAAGTCAACTTTGCCGCGTAGTTTCGCCACAGCGGCAATCGGCGGTCGTTCAAATTCGGGAAATAACCCCAGTTTTGTTTTATTTGCCAACAGTCCGACGGTGATTCGAGATGCAATTAATAACGTTGAAGCAGACAATCTAAATCTCAACAATACCCCGGAATATCAAAAAGCTTTACAGCAGTTAAATCAAGGCAGAATAGCTTTAGCATTTGTCAATCTCCCGCAGTCAGCAACCGAGCAAAATCTCCAACTTTCTCTTAATTCTCTCGCAGTTGCTGTCGGAGTCAACCGACGAGGATTGGTGGCTCAAACTGCTTTAGTGACATCGCGAGAAAACACAGCTTCTCCCATACTCTCGGAACCTGTGCAAGCCTTGCAGTACATTCCCTCAGCGAGTCCTTTCGCGGTCGCCAGCACCGATTTAAGGAATTTTTGGGCGGATTTGTCATCGGCGGTGTCCACTAATGCAGAAGTCTCAAAATTAGTCGATCGCACTCTCGCAGATATTCAGCAAGTTTGGGGCGTCAACCTGCAGCAGGATATATTTGACTGGGTGCAAGGAGAATATGCTTTAGCAGTGCTTCCGAATTTGTCAAATAGTGCTGACTGGATTTTTGTCGCCGAAAACTCTGCGGATTCCCAAAAGGCGATCGACAAACTCGATGAAATTGCCCGCAGCAAAGAATACAGCATCGGCAGCTTCACTCTCAGAAACCAGAAAATTACCGCTTGGACGCAGTTGACAACGAGCCCCAATTATGGGATAGAAAATAATAGAAAAAGTGCGATCGAAACCGAGGCCAAAGGAGTCCGAGCCACCGTCGGCAAATACGAAATTTTCACCACTTCAGTAGAAGCAATGGACGCAGCACTAGAAGCAGCAGAAACAGGCTCTTTAGTTGCCAATCAAGATTTTCAAACCAGCATTGAACCCCTACCGCCATCTAACGACGGCTATTTTTATTTAGACTGGCCCTCCAGCAGGTCAATTTGGGAAAAACAAATCCCGCTGTTGAGGTTAATTGAACTTTCGGCAAGACCATTGTTCGACCACTTGCGATCGCTCACCGTCACCAGTACGGGAGAGATCACAGGCATTCGCAAAGCTACAATATTTATGCGGCTGAATTAGTCAGAAGGAAGAAGGAAGAAGGAAGAAGGAAGAAGGAAGAAGGAAGAAACTATGCCCAATGCCCAATTCCCAATTCCCTATGCCCAATTCCCAATAACTAAGGACTAATAACTACTGACTCCTTCCCCTTTTTCGGTTGCCCAAAATAAGCTTGAAACACCTCTTTGGCGACCGGGGCCGCGGCAACAGAACCAAAACCGCCATTTTCCACAACCACGGCGATCGCAATTTCCGGCTTGTCAGCAGGCCCGAACCCCACATACAAAGAATGATCGTTGTGTCCGATGACCTCCGAAGTCCCAGTTTTGCCCGCCGTCATCGGAATCGTACCGTCATTCATCCCCTGTCCCGTACCCTCGGCTACCACGGCGATCAGTCCTTCCTTAATCACCTGAATTGTCGAAGGTTTCATCCCAATCTTTACCCGTTGAGTCTCCGGTGTGCTGGTCATAGAAGTCAAAAGATGAGGCTTCACCCGATAGCCCCCATTAGCGATCGAACTCACCATCACCGCCGCCTCCAAAGGAGTCACCAAGACCAACCCCTGACCGATCGACATCGTTACCGTATCACCCGCATACCAAGGTTCTTTATAAATTTTCTCCTTCTCCTCCGGCGTCGGGATTTGACCGTGATCGCCGCCGCCTAGCCCCAAAAGATTCAAATCCGTATCCTTGCCAATTCCCAAGCGGTGTCCCCACTTAGAAATTTGCTCCGGCCCCGTACTCATCCCCACTTGATAAAAAAACGTATTGCTGCTGAAAGCCAAAGCCTCTCGAAAGCCTATATCGCCGTAACCGCCGCTGTGTTCGTTAAAATCAATTCCCCCCACAGTAATGTAAGACGAAGTACCGAGAATTGAGTCCGGCGAAAATTTGCCCGACTCCAAGCCCGCGACGGAAGTCACAATTTTAAAAGTGCTGCCGGGGGGATAGCCTTGCATGGCCCGATTCAAAAATGGATTTTCCTGGTCTTGAAGAGTTTGCCACTCATCCTTAGTGATTTTTCGCGTAAACAGATTAGGGTCAAAAGTCGGGTGGCTGGCCAGAACTAATACCGCCCCAGTTTTGACATCCAGCGCCACTACTGCTCCCCGGCGGTTCCCCAGGGCTTTTTCGGCTGCTTTTTGCATGGACAAGTCTATGGTTAGCTGCACCGCCTCACCGGGTTTGGGCGGTGTCTCTCCCATCAGCCGCAATTCTTGATTTTGGGCATTGACCTCGATCAGCCGATCGCCCCAAACTCCCGCAATCTTCTTGTTAGAACTCGCTTCTATGCCCATTTGACCGACAATCATCCCCATCGGATATTCAGGATGAGCTTCCAAATCTGCTGCGGTAGCTTCGCCAATATATCCGAGAACGTGAGCCGCCAAACTGCCTTCGGGATAATAGCGGTTAGCTTCGGGCCGCACTTCCACTCCCCGGATTTGTCCCACCTGTTCTGCTAGTGGCACAAACACCTCTGGCGGCATCGCTTGCTTGATCCGCACCGGTCTGTAGGATAGAGGATCGACCTCTTTTATTTTTTCTAAAATTTCTTTTGCCGGGATTTTAACCAGCGGACTCAACTTTTCTGCTGTCGCTTTCCACTCTTCGGGCGTTTGTTCTTTCGGCCACAAATATACCGATCGAGCTAAATTGTTTGCAGCTAGCAACTTGCCTTTGCGATCAACAATGTGTCCGCGATTCGCCGGCATTGGCACTAGGCGAACGCGATTGTTTTCGGCTCGTTCCCGGTTTTGCTTCCCTTGTACAAGTTGCAATTCCACCAGCCGACTAGCGTGCAGGCCCAGCAAACCGGTTGCCACCAGCATTAATACGATCGCCCGGTGTATCGGACGCTCCTGTTTCTTAGGAGTTTCCGCCAGGGTTCTGTCAGAAGAGTGAAATGCTGAGATTGAATAAACTTGTCGTTGCATCATTCTATAGGTAGATGTCAAATCCTAGATTTTAGATTCTTGAATTGTCAATTTTGAAGTATACATCATCAAACCGGGGACAATCGGGCCTTGATTCTTGGGGGAAGTGGAATGATTGATCATTAACTTTTGACTAATCACTAATAACTCATGACTGCGGACTAATCCCCCAAGCACCAAGAAATAGCGAGAAAAATCAAGGTCAGGCTCAGCCAATTAGGGAGGTGGAGCCAGCCGGATAGACCTATAGGTAACAATACCAAGGCCTGTGTCAATAGGGAACCGATCGCCACGAGCAAGGCTAGGAGTATCAAATTTATCATCTTGACACCGTACAATTTCGGACATGAGTTGATCGCCTGTGGCAGAAATCCGAGTGGCACAAGCGAGCGCGATCGTACAGGGATTGTCCTGATAGACATAAGGAAGAGAAGCCAGAAGGTTTTGAACTAATTTAAAAAAAATTATTCTTCCTCCCGAGTTTGGATTCTAGGGGCTGCGATGGGTAAATTCTGAGTTGTGATGTTAAATAGTGACCGAGGAGTATTGCCATGTTGTTTAATCAGCGAGCCAATTTGAAAAACGGTGCGCTCTTGGCTGCGATCGCCGCGATCGCCGCCCTACCAGTTTTAGCAGAAACAGCCAATTTCGGCACTTTAACTTTATCGCGAGGTTTTGCAGCCCCAACAGCAGTTTTGAGAGGTTCCACAGGCGGCTCCTACTCTCTATCTGCCATAGCCAACGCCGATCGCCACAAAAACAAATGTTTGGGTTTTGCCACCCCAACTCCCGACCACATCATAGTCTTGCAGCAAAACTTTTCAAAACTCACAATCCAAGTCAACAGCGGAGGCAAGGACACAACCTTACTCGTACAAGGCCCCGGTAATAGGGTGCGCTGCGGAGACGATGCAGGTCAGAATAAAGATGCTGGCATACTTGATTCTGACTGGCAAGCCGGCTCTTACAGGATTTGGGTAGGTACTCTCGAACCCGGAGTCAAGTCTAACTATACAATCTCAGTACAGGAATAAAACGCAGCGGCGCTGTTGGATGGCGGCAATAAAATGTCGTCAAATTCTATCCCAATCTCCCACACTCTTAATCTCACACTACCCAATCTCCCGATCGACCGCTCACTTCCCCCATCCAGTAAAATGTAAAATCGAAAGTGGCGTGTTTAACCAAAATAGGTAACTCCGAAAGTGCTAAAGACTCTTAGAGCTGACTTCAGTATAATTTTCGATCGCGACCCTGCCGCTCGCAACTGGCTGGAAGTTTTGTTTTGCTACCCCGGTCTTCAGGCTCTAGTGCTGCACCGCCTCGCACACTGGCTTTATGTGCTGGGGCTTCCCTTCATCCCCCGCTTGATTTCCCACATTGCTCGCTTTTTGACCGGAATTGAAATACACCCAGGGGCAACGATCGGCAAAAGCGTATTCATCGACCACGGTATGGGGGTTGTGATCGGCGAAACAGCGATTATCGGCGATTTTGCCCTAATTTACCAAGGTGTCACCCTCGGCGGCACAGGCAAGGAAAGCGGCAAACGTCACCCTACAGTCGGCGAAAATGTAGTTGTCGGTGCCGGGGCCAAGGTACTCGGCAATCTGCTAATTGGCAACAACGTTCGCATCGGCGCCGGTTCGGTTGTGCTGCGCGACGTACCATCTGACTGTACGGTGGTAGGGATTCCCGGCCGCATCGTCTATCGATCGGGAGTGCGCGTCAATCCCCTAGAACACGGCAGTTTGCCGGATTCGGAAGCAGTGGTAATTCGCTCTTTGCTCGATCGTATCGAATCCCTCGAACAGCAAGTAAAAAGTTTGCTTCCTCAAGCATCTGTCTCCTTAAATTCTGTTCCCAATTCGCCTTCAGGATTCCCAACTTTAAATCAAACGAGCAATGTAGCTGTAGCTGAAAAAACCCAATTAGCTGTTGCCACCACTTGTCAGTTAAAAGATAAAGCAATTCAAGAGTTTTTTGACGGCACCGGCATCTAAAATTTGAATTGGGAATTGGGCATTGGGAATTGGGAATTGGGCATTGGGCATTGGGCATTGGGCATTGGGCATTGGAACTGACAACAAATAACCAATAACTAATAACTAATAACCAATAACTAATGACTACTGACTACTGACTTCTTTTTCAAGGATTAACCGATCGCACAGACCAATTTCCCTCCGCGTCGCGCCAATAAAGCGATCGGTTTTGCGGTTCCCCCCGCAACTCCAAAAAATCCACCGTTTCCGGTTCCAACAACAGCAAACAAAAATTAGGCAGCGGCTCGATCGCATTTGGGGAAGCAGAATCAAAAGCACTAGCCTCGGCTTTGTCATCCCCCGACTGCGGCCAAGTAAACTGCGCTCTAGCCGCCTCAGAAAGCTCCTGCCAAGCTGTGCGGCGCGATGAGCACAACTGGGCCTCTGGATAATCTGCCCCTACCAAAACTAGCTTTCCAGCAATCCGAAATTGTTCGCGAGTTTTTGGGAAATACCAGCAAATTTCCCCCCAAGGATAGAGGTTAATTTCCTCTGCCTTTTGACTCCGAATATCTGTAATAAACTTTAACTGGTTGGTGTCTTCCAAAAAGCCTCGAAACACCACAGTGCGGTTAGCCGGACGCCCGGTAGCGCGAACAGTTGCTAGTTGCAAGTAGCGAGCAAAAGCAAGACTGCGATTGCGGTGGAGCGCGCGAGCTAAGGGCGATCGCCAAAGTGGTAAAGACATAAAGGAAGAAGGAAGAAGGAAGAAGGAAGAAACAGTTATCCGTGAATTCCCTGTCATGCTATTGGTAATTCTATGTCAAATTCACTCTCAAAACTCAAAACTATTGAAACTCCCCACAGTGGCTACCACTGGGACGGCAGTTCCCGCCGCTTTTTTGAAGGCTGGTACTATCGAATAACATTACCGATTCACGGACAATCCTTTGCATTCATGTATTCCATCGAAGACCCCAGAGGCGGTCAACCTTATAGTGGCGGTGCAGCTCAAATTCTCGGTCCGAAAGATAGCTATTTGTGCCGCACATTCCCCGATGTAAATAAGTTTTGGGCCCACCGAGAAAGCTTAGGTTTCGGACACTGGGGCAAAACTAATTTACAAATTAAACCTCAATATTTAGAGCCGCAAGTATTCGACAGCCAGGTCGAAGAAGGCTATCAAGCTACTGCTAGTTTGAATCAAGGTTATCTGCACGATCCAGGAAGTGGCAGTCGCTGTTTGTGGCAGTATGAACTCCAACCTATTTACGGCTGGGGCAACTCTGAGGATATCCAGAAATCTACGGCGGGAATGCTATCTTTTCTGCCCGTATTTGAACCGGGATGGCAAATTTTAATGGCTCACGGTTTAGCCACGGGCTGGATCGATTGGAACGGCGAACGCTACGAATTTAAAGATGCTCCCGCTTACAGCGAAAAAAACTGGGGCGGTGCTTTTCCGCAAAAGTGGTTTTGGATTAATTGCAATTGTTTTCAAGGCGAAAAGGATTTAGCTTTAACTGCTGGTGGTGGCAAGCGGGGCGTGCTGTGGTGGATGGAATCGGTAGCAATGATTTGTCTGCATTACCGAGGCAAGTTTTACGAATTTGTGCCTTGGAATTCGCAAGTTAGTTGGAATATTGAGCCTTGGGGAAGCTGGAAAATGCAGGCTAGAAACAGTCAGTTTGAAGTTGAGTTAATTGGCACTACAAACAGTCCTGGTACTTATGTGCGAACTCCTACAGAAAAAGGTATGGCTTTTTGCTGCCGGGATACGACGCACGGCGAATTGCGCTTGCAACTGCGAGAGTTGTTGGGGGGAAAAGTTGAAAACAATGGCAAGCAGCGTTCTAGAATTATCTTAGAGGCTCAAAGTTCTTTATCGGGTTTGGAAGTTGGGGGCGGGCCTTGGGATGAAGTTTGGCGATCGAATTAAGTCAGTAGTGATTAGTCATTAGTTATTAGTCAGTTAATAGTTAACAGTAGTCATAACAGCCATGATCAATTTACTCGGTTGGCAATTAGGGAAATTCTACCGCAGCCAGCGGTTACAACCAGCTCTCAAGGTTATTTTGGGACTAATTTTATGTTTGAGTACAATTTTGATGCCGGCGACAATTGCTAGTGCTGCAGGTGATTTGTCTCGCCAACCAGTCACCGAAATTACTGTTAGTTTAGGTAACGAAGCTGGGGAACTTAAGTTTTTTCCGAATTTGCTAGAATTTGAATCGGGCAAGCGCTATAAATTAGTGCTACAAAATCCAAGTTCGCAGAAACATTATTTCACTGCTAAAAACTTTGCTGATGCGAGTTGGACTCAAAAAGTTGAAGCGGGCAAGGTGGAAATTAAAGGAAGTATTCACGAATTGGAACTTAAACCGGGCGCTAGGGCAGAATGGATGTTTGTACCGATGAAATCGGGAACCTATAACCTTCGATGTACCGTAGCTGGACATAGGGAAGCGGGGATGATTGGCAAAATTACGATCGCCTCTTAACCCCAATCTCCGTCGCCTCACCGGACATCCTATCAATTTCCGATTAATTAGCGACAAACAATCGATCGAACTTTCGAGCCTTTTACACACTTTTCAAGTAGACTCTAGCGGAGCCATTGTCAGTCCCGCACGGCTTAATTGCATATGATAAAGTTCTGCTTGCTCTTGGGGGCCAACCCAGACGGTGGCCTGGCCTTCGTGGTGGATTTGGTTGGCGAGTTTCCAAGCTTGATCGCTCGTCATCCCTGGAATGTATTTGGTCAAACATTCCACAACGTGCTGAAATGTGTTGAAATCGTCGTTGAGGACTATTACCCGATAGTTGGGATAAGGTTTGCGGGTAACTTGACTCGATCGAACGGGTGCTATGGTTGGTGAAGAGGTCATCGCGCGAACAGCCACTGAAACTACAAAATTCGTAAAAGAGTTACCGATTACAGTATAACCCTATTTATGAAATTTTTAACCGCTATTTGGCAGTTCGATCGGCTTCGAGGTTTATTTTCACCGCAGCACCCTGCGTTGCACCGCGCCCGTCAAACTCAAGTTAATTAATACTCATCTCAACAAAGACTTTAGTCCTCACTACCAACCTATGAAGTTGTGTAGTAAGGACTAAAGTCCTCAAACTCAGATGCTACTAAGCCGCAGCCAAATTTGCTGCTGCGAAATCCCAGTTAGCCAAATTATCCAAGAAATTAGTAATGTAGTCGGGACGGCGGTTTTGGAAATCCAAATAATAAGCGTGTTCCCACACATCCAAAGTCAGCAACGGAGTTTGCCCGTGTGCAACCGGGGTGTCAGCGTTCGCAGTTTTGGTAACTTTCAAAGTGCCGTTGTCCACAACCAGCCAAGCCCAGCCGCTACCGAACTGAGTTGTCGCAGCAGTCTTGAATTCTTCTTTGAATTTGTCGAAGCTGCCGAAGTCGGCGTTGATTTTGTCAGCTAAAGCTCCTGTCGGAGTGCCGCCGCCGCCCGGTTTGAGGGAATTCCAGAAAAAATTGTGGTTCCAAACTTGACCTGCATTGTTAAAAATGCCTGCTTTGGATGGGTCTTTAGCAGATTCCTTGACAATTTCTTCAAGGGATTTGCTCGCCATTTCAGTCCCTTCAATCAGTTTATTCAGATTGGTGACGTAAGCAGCGTGGTGCTTGTCGTGGTGGAACGAAAACGTCTCAGCCGACATATGAGCTGGTTCTAGGGCGTCAGCGGCGAAGGGTAATGGTGCGAGTTCAAATGCCATTGTGTTCAATCCTCTCTGGATTACTTTTGGTTTTTCGGTTGACTGGGTGGCTTTTGTATGATTAAAGCCGAGAGTCACTAGCTTGAGTTTATCAAGCTGTGGTAAATAATTCTTTACAATTTTCCTATTTTATAGCAGTTGCAGCATTTCAGCATTCAGACTTCTATTTTTTAGATATCAAAGCTACTTATTGCAGGCTTCATTTAGCATAAACTATCACTAAATGTCAAGCCACCTGGGAGGCAAATAAAAGTGTGTGTGAAATTGTCAACCGCTCGAAATTTTATGAGACTGATAAATAGATTAAACCTGTAAATTGTCAAAGATTAACCTAAGTTCAATTAAGCTGTATGAAAGTCAAATAAGTTGCAGGAGCTGTCAATGGAAAAGCGTTTAAACAATTCGTCCAGTAACCCCGCTCAATGGTTGAATCTGCAATTAATCGTCACCGCTCTGGAAACAGTCCAAGACTTAATTGTAATTTCCCTATGTATTGGTTTGTTTTGTTTCATGGTGCTAGAACTGCGAGAAATGTTCTTCTCGCTGCTACCTCCTTTGAATTTCCAGCAAGTCACGGCCGATATTTTATTTCTATTAGTTTTAGTGGAATTATTTCGGTTGCTAATTATTTACTTGCAAGAACAAAGAGTTTCGATAGGCGTAGCTGTGGAAGTTTGTATTGTATCAGTTTTGCGAGAAGTTATAGTGCGGGGAGTGCTGGAAACTCCCTGGGTTCAAATATTATCAACTGGCGCATTTTTGCTGGTTTTGGGAGTGTTGTTGGTAGTCCGAGTTTGGTTGCCACCAACCTTCGAGGGCATTGACCCGGAACGCCGCCTTGCTAGCCGAAATAGAAAATTTTCTGATCCTGAATCTTCTTCCGAGCCTGTGGCAGTCAATAGCAAGTTTAATTCTCATTGAGTATGGCGGGACAGGCGATTTTAGATTTTAGATTTACTCTGATATTGCTTGTCACGTTACCAGCCATCATTTCCAGTAAAAATGAGATGTTGCACAATTGTCAAGAACGGGCTCTGGGGCCCGTTCCACCAAGAGTAGATTTTCTTGTGGGGAGTAGGGGTTGGGCAGGATGCCCACCCAAAAAAGGATTATTGACGATGGTGCAAGATGTGAGGTCAAATCAACCTGATAACGTTTGTAGAGAGGACTACAATCCTCTGAAAATACCGAGGAATGTAGTCCTCTCTACAAATACGAGCTTCATCCGCCATTGCCCATTATTAAAATCTCAAATCTCAAATCTCAAATCTAAAAGGGTATTACCCGTTAGCCTGTAATTCCCCCAAACGAGCCAACACTTCTTTGGAGTGAATCGCCGGATTAATCTTCACAAAAGTTTCGCGCAAAATTCCTTCAGGGTCAATAATAAAACTGTGTCGCGCCGAGATAAAACTCATCCAAGAACCGTAAGCTTTACTCACTTTACCGTCGGTATCAGCTAACAGGGGAAATTTCAAACCTTCGGAATCGCAAAATTCTGCATGAGAATCGACATCATCAGCGCTAATGCCGATAATTTGAGTATTCTTTGCCAAGTATTTCGGCAAGTCTTGCTGAAATCGACGCGCTTCGATTGTACAACCGGATGTAAAGTCTTTTGGATAAAAATAGACTACCACCCACTTACCGCGATAATCAGACAGGGACACTTGTCCGTCGCCACTGTTTGTTGGCAAACTAAAATCCGGCGCTGGTTGATTTACTGTCGGAAGCTTGCCACCTAGGGCAAATGCAGGTGTGGCAAAATTGAAACTTACAAAAACTAGACAAATTGCCAATAAAGTGCTAAAAAACTTGCGACAGGACATCATAAATTTAGAAGTAGAACTGTACTTAAGACAAGTTTACAGTTTTCTGATTAAATGGGTAGGGGCAATTCGCGGATTGCTTCTAAAACCCAAAGATCACTCACTCAAATAGCAATTTACCCATGAGCGCTGCACTCCCGTTAACAGGCAAAGCTATAGTAGTCCAGGTAATTAACGGTCAACCCGTTACGATCGAAGTAGACGGCACTAATGCCCCGATTACTGGGGGAAATTTTGTTGACTTAGTTGAACGCGGTCTTTACGACGGGGTGATGTTTCACCGAGTTGTGCGCCAGCCAGATCCTTTTGTGGTGCAAGGAGGCGATCCGCGCAGCCAAGATCCTACAATTCCAGCCAGTCAATTGGGAACGGGTAATTTTATTGACCCGGATACCAATCAGGCGCGTTTTATTCCTTTGGAAATTAAGCCGCAAGGGGCCGCGCAACCTGTTTACAACCAAGTTGTAACCCAGACGCCGCAGTTGCAGCACACTCGCGGGGCCGTGGCAATGGCTCGTTCTAATGCTTTGGATTCGGCTTCTTCGCAGTTTTATTTTGCTTTGGATGATTTGCCATTTTTGGATGGTAATTATGCTGTTTTTGGCAACGTTATTCAAGGTTTTGAAACGGTGAATGCGGTGCAGCAGGGCGATCGCATTTCGACTGCAAAAGTGGTTCAAGGAATTGTTCCCAGTCGGGTTTCTAGCATCATTCCCGATGTTAATGTACTCAACGATTTAATTAACAATACCAATTTTGTAAATCTGCCTTTGCGAGCCCTCAGATTGGCCAACACCCCAAACAACTATCAAGTCACTTCCCAGGACTCTCAGCAAAATCCTAACGGTGTAGTGGGAGGTAGCGCAAACGATCGCATCGTCGGTTCACCCACTGATGATGCAATTAATGGCAGCCAAGGCAATGATAGTATCAGTGGTGAAGTGGGTGACGACTTTTTGCGAGGTGGCAAAGGTAACGACTCCATTAGCGGTGGTGTTGGCAACGATATTCTGATTGGCAATTTCGCTGACGATACTCTCAATGGTGATGCTGGTAACGACTTTTTGCGAGGCGGTCAAGGGAATGATATCTTAATTGGTGGTGATGGCAATGATATTTTGATTGGAGATACAGGCAACAATACTCTTACAGGAGGTAGTGGTGCAGATACTTTTGTTTTGCTTGGAGTAGATCCTGCTTCTCTTCCTTTTATTACCCTACCCCCGACAAGTCATACAATAGTTGATTTTCGACCAGAGGAAGGCGATCGCATTGCTTTGACAGGAAAATTATCCGATACTACATTCACTCAATCGGGAAGCAATACTGTCATTAACTTGGCAGGGGCTTCTACTGTAGTACAAAATTCTACTGTCGCCTCTGTTCAAAATGCAGCCTTTGCAATTCCTTTATCTACGATTCTTCGTCCTAACGCTCTACCAACTGGCGATGCAGCCTTGAGAATTGGCTAACTTTAACTATAGGTGTAGGGTGCTTATGGCGCACCTTACAAATTCCCCAATTCCGCATTCCCAATTCCGCATTCCCAATTCCGCATTCCCAATTCCCACATTCAATTAACACCATAGCTTTGTAATTTGAGAAACTGCCTCTTGATAAGAATCCATTCTCCCCTGCTGCTTAAAAAGCTCGGCCGCCTTCTGAAAATCCTCAAATGCTCCCTGAAGCTCTCTCAATTTATATCTAGTCACTCCTCGGTTGAAGTAAGCTTTAGCAAAATCGCTATCGAGGCGAATTGCTGACTCAAAATCAGCTAGTGCGGCCAGGGAATTTTCCATCTGCAGGCGGATAGCACCTCGGTTAAAGTAAGATTGAGCTACATTAGGGTTGAGCAGGAGTGCCGAGTTGTAATCGGCGATCGACGCAGTATAATCTTTTAAACGAGTCAGAATAAACCCCCGATTGCTGTAATACTTGGCTCGGTAAGGATTGAGTTCGATAGCTGTAGTTAAATCTGCGATCGCCGATTGCTTGTAGCCTAATTTGTAGCGGGCCACACCGCGATCGTTGTAAGCTGACGCAAATTGCGGATTAATGTTAATTGTGGCAGTAAAATTTTTAATAGCACCGTGCAAGTCTAGTTGTTCGAGATTTTTTAAACCCTGAGTGTAAAACTTTTTGGTACTAACTTTTAAATTTGCCTCTTGTCGGGATTCAGCTTGCTCCCCCGAAAATACGCCGGCCATATGAGTGAATCCCAAATATTCGATCGAATGGAAAATAGTTGTGACAACTAATTGGGTTGGGAGAAGGGGGATAGTAGGCATGGGAGGAGTGGTGTTCAACTGTATGCTGTCATTTTCCTCCATACTTCAGCTACTGACAGTGATATCCGTAGTGTCAGGAAGGTGATAAGTTTGATGAGATTTGGTGATGCTGGGGCATTGACTTATGTGATGAAAGTTCGGCTTAGTTAGTGATGCCGATCGCAATTAACACCAATTCCGTCTACAACCCTTTAAATATAAGGCTTTCAGGCTCGACTAGCGGTTTCTTGATTCCCATAGTGAGCAGTTTATACCAGGATTGTTTGCAGATATGCCCCTGGGGGAGCGATCGCAACTGCCTGCTGCAAGTATTACTTTGTAGCGATATTGCACTGGCAAATATCGATCGAACTTGCGGTCATCTTAATACCGGATTTTTAGAAAAAATATTAGTTTGGCAGCGAGGCATCTGTGAAGCAACCGGGTTTCTAGCTCAAAGCGCGTCTAAGACTGGCTAAGTTAAGTTTGTGCCTGCGCCAACCCTGATAAACCTTTCACTACACTAATATTTTTGAGTAATCTTGCTGAGGGAATTTGCAGATTATTTGCTATGCTTTGATTAGACATCAATAATTTATGGCGCAACTTAGTGTCAATGAAAAGAGTTATGAGGTTGAAAACTTTCTTCGCGGCAGTGTTCGCGCTTGTTCTGTTCACTCTCTACTTAACTCCTCCTGTTATGGCCGCGAATGCGGAGGATGTGAATCAGCTATTAAAGGATAATTGGTGCGTCAGTTTTTTGTGGAAACAGTGCGATTTGAGCGCAGTCGATTTGCGGGGAGCCAATCTTCAAGAAGCCAATTTGAGCGGTGCTAACTTGTCCGGTGCTAATTTGTCCGGTGCTAACTTAAAAAATGCTGACCTTTCTGACGCAGACCTCAGCGGTGCTAATTTAGCAAATGCTGAGATTTTAGGCACGGATCTCAGTCGAGCTAATTTGACAGAAGCTAATTTCAACTGCACGAAATTGTGGGATGCTAATCTCACCTTGGCCAATCTGAGTCGCGCCAATTTACAAGCTGCTAATTTGTTAGATTCCCGGCTTTGGGGAAGCAATCTTACCCAAGCTAATTTAACGGATGCGACGCTGCACGGTGCTGACTTGCAATATGCTAATTTGGCGGACACTAATTTGACAGGTGCTGACTTGCACAGCTTCTTTTTCCGAGGTTCCAAACAAGTCACAAATTTGAGCAATGCTAATTTAGAAGGCGCTATTTTAACGGGAGCAAATCTCAGAGGTGCGGTGCTGGCCGGGGCAATAATGCCAGACGGCTCTATTAATGAAGAAAGTGGCTTTAATTTAAAATAGAGTTAAATTAAAGTCTGCTTGGGAAATTTCAACAACAGGCTTTCGGGCCGATTTCGCAGTCAATGAATTATCTGGTGCAATAGGCTGCGCCCGTTGCCAACAGCTTGTTGACGATGCTGTAAAGATATCAATTTAAACCAGGGTGCGATCGACCTTTTAACTCCCAAGCTGCGCCCGTTGCCAACAGCTTGTTGAGGAGGCTGTCAAGATATTAATTTAAACCAGGGTGCGATCGACCTTTTAACTCCCAACCAGTAAATATCGCTAAAATCTTAAATCTCAAACCGAACCTGCGCGCATCTGTTACAATTTTCAACAAAGCCCCAACAGCCCCGAACCTGAAGTCACCTGCCTAGGGGTACAAGCCCCCGACAGGAGTAGTGAAGAGCAAAAAAATTAGATATTTAGTTTAAACTCCCAGATTTCTCTGTAGAGTCAATCTAAAATCTAAAATCTAAAATCGCTCGACTGTGGAAAGTAAAAAAATTAGATATTTAGTTTAAACTCCCAGATTCCTCTGTAGAGTCAATCTAAAATCTAAAATCTAAAATCTAAAATCTAAAATCGCTCGACTGTATAGTCAATCTAAAATCTAAAATCTAAAATCTAAAATCTAAAATCGACTGATGGAAACCCTGCAAACCCAACTTTACGAAATCGCACAATTTGCTAATAATTTAGTAAATACTCAACTGACAAACCTCAGTTTAGTCAGCGTCGGAGTCATCTTTCTGGCAGGGTTGCTAACGAGCTTAACGCCCTGTATGCTTTCAATGTTGCCGATCACGATCGGCTACATCGGTGGATACGAAGCAAAAAGTCGCCTGCAAGCTGCAGCCCAGTCTGCGTGGTTTTCCCTGGGATTAGCCACCACCCTTGCGGGTTTAGGTATTGTAGCATCATTTGCCGGACAAGTTTACGGCAAAATAGGCCTGGGTTTGCCGATTCTTGTCAGCATTATTGCTATTCTAATGGGGCTGAATTTACTCGAAGCTTTACCCTTACAAATGCCGTCTTTCGACGCTGTGGGGTGGGTTCCGAAAGATTTGCCTGCGGGGGTGCGATCGTACTTATTGGGATTAACTTTTGGTTTAGTAGCGTCTCCCTGCAGCACTCCGGTTTTAGCTACACTCTTAGCTTGGGTTTCCAAAACAGGAGATACAGTTTTAGGTGGTGTGTTGCTGCTGTTTTACGCTGCGGGCTACGTCGCTCCGCTGATTATAGCAGGGACTTTCACTGCTAGCATTAAAAAGTTGTTAGAATTACGTCGGTGGTCGAGTTGGATTACGCCTGTTAGCGGCGTTTTGCTAGTAGGATTTGGCGTTTTCTCTCTGCTTTCCCGCATCCTTCCCGCGTAAGGTTCGTAGTCACGGCTTCAGCCCTTATTTAGAGATATAGCAATCACTAACGAATGCGTAAATTATTTTTTTAACGGACCGCGAAGTAAGAAAAAAAAAGACAAAGAATTAAAAAAATGATTGAGACTTAATCGATAAGAATAATAATATTTATTCATTTTTTGTTTTTCCCTGCTCTTTCTTCCTTCTTTCTTCTTCCTTCTTCCTTCTTCCCTCTTCCTTCTTCCTTCTTCCCTCTTCCTTCTTCCTTCTTCCTTCATAATTACCAATGACATCAAAAGAAGTATTTCTATCAAAACTCTCAAACTGGGCGACTGCCCCTCAAAGGTTTTTCAAACGAGAAATCTTGCCGATACTCGCAGATTTGCGGCTGGCAATTATCTTGCTGCTGGCGATCGCATTTTTCAGCATTTCCGGCACCGTCATCGAACAAGGTCAATCCATACCGTTTTACCAATCTAACTATCCAGAACACCCGGCTTTGTTCGGCTTCCTAACTTGGAAAGTTGTGCTAATTGCAGGACTTGACCACGTGTACCGCACTTGGTGGTTTTTGTCAATCCTAATTTTGTTCGGCAGCAGCTTAACAGCTTGTACATTTACCCGACAATTTCCCGCATTAAAAGCCGCCCGCCGCTGGAAATTTTATGAAGAACCAAAGCAGTTTGAAAAGTTAGCTCTCAGTGCGGAATTAGAAACAGTTGGTTTAAGTTCGTTAGAACCACTTTTGCAGCAAAAAAACTACCGCATATTTCGAGAAGGCGAAAAAGTTTATGCTCGCAAGGGAATAATTGGTAAAATCGGCCCGATTATTGTTCACGCCAGTATGCTAATTATTTTAGCTGGGTCGATGTGGGGCGCGATGACGGGATTTCTTGGTCAAGAAATTGTTCCCAGTGGCGAAACATTTCAGGTGCAGAATATCCTGGATGCGGGGCCTTGGGCGGGGCCGCAAATACCGAAGGATTGGTCGATGCGAGTTAATCGGTTCTGGATTGATTATACTCCAGAAGGCGGAATCGACCAATTTTACTCTGATCTCTCTGTTTTGGACAAAACAGGCCAAGAGGTCGATCGCAAAACCATTCACGTTAACGAGCCCCTTAGATACCGGGGAGTAACTTTTTATCAAGCAGATTGGGCAATAGCCGCCGTGCGAGTTCGCCTCAACAAAAGCCCGGTTTTACAATTGCCAATGGCTCAGTTAGACACTCAAGGTAAAGGCAGAATTTGGGGTGCTTGGATTCCGACAAAACCAGATTTGAGTGCGGGAGTTTCTCTGCTAGCAAAAGACTTACAAGGAACGATGTTAGTTTACGGTACGGATGGCAAATTGTTAACTACTGTTCGCGCAGGGACGGCGGTAGAAGTTAACGGAGTCATGCTGACAATTGACGAAGTTGTAGGCAGTACGGGATTGCAAATTAAAGCTGATCCGGGCATTCCGATCGTTTATACTGGCTTCGGGTTGCTAATGCTCAGCGTGCTAATGAGCTATATGTCTCACTCGCAGATTTGGGCTTTGGAAAAGGACGGCAAACTATACGTCGGCGGGCGCACAAATCGCGCTCAGGTGACTTTTGAAAGAGAAGTTGTGGAGATTTTGGACAAGTTGGCAGAACCGAAAACAGCAGAGGGAAAAAGTGCGATCGCCCCGACTTCTGTTGCAAGTCAAAGCTAACCGTAGGGTGCGCCTAGCGCACCTTACACCAACGATAAATATCAAAAAGATTAGTTGAGTTTGTAGGGTGGGCGTTGCCAGATATGTCGAGGTGGTTAATGTGAAGGTGAGAAAAACCATAAAACCGCTATTTCACGTTATGATTTTTCCAATTTCACGTAATGAAAATTGCTATACGGAGTTTTGGTTTAAAAATCCAATGCTGAAACCCCGCTCAATCGGTACTCTCGGGTGGGCCACAAACTCAACCGATGCCCAGTGTACACCTACAAACTACGAGATTTTAAGCGTTTGAACGACTTTTTGAGCATCTTGAGAGGGCTGCCCTTACTCACCCTACAATTACTTACTAATTTTATTAACCATCCTATTTCTTAAAACTATTGTGGGGTGCGCTTCGACGCCACCCCACAATTAAATCTCAATGCCACAACAGCTTAATACCTGCCCTACTTCTGGTGCGACACCTCAATCACGGTGTGGACGTTCCCCCGTGGCGAAAAATCGCCCTTAATCGTCGCTTCCAGCGGCGCGCAAGCTGCCACAAAATCGTCTAAAATTTGATTGATCGATTCTTCGTGAGAAATGTAGCGATCGCGATAACTGTTAACGTACAGTTTCAGCGCTTTTAACTCTACCACCCGCTCGTCGGGCACATAAGTAACGTGAATTGTCGCAAAATCTGGATAGCCAGAAAATGGACACTTGCAAGTAAACTCCGGCAAAGTAATGTTAATCGAGTAGCGCCGCCCGACTCGCGGATTCGGGAAAGTAATTAACTCCCCTTCCAAAATCTGGCGTTCGCCGTATTTCATTTCCTCGGTGCTTGACTTTTGCGACATACTTTGTTCGGCTGCGTAGTTGTTCATAGCGATTGACTAATAACTTGTAACATTAAATTAAATTTACGTTCAATATCTGTAACAAATATCTTGACGAATTGTGTTGCGATCGATCTAATTGCAAATACTCTCAGGCTAAACTAAAACAAGTTCACCCTCGCCATCTACAATTATGCAAAATACTACCTTATCTGACAATACTTCCCCTGAAAACTCCAATAGTTACTCTCCATCGGTACCGATTTCCCTCTATCGAGAAGTCACGGCAGAGCTGCAAGCAGCCCAAGCGATGCTCGATTCCCTCAAAACCCACAATCAGCAATTAGTCCAACAAAATCAACAACTGCGGCGAGAAGTAGAAACAGTAGTTCAAGTATCCCAACAGTTACAGCAAGTAGTCAACTCGGCTCAGAGTGTCACCCAGACAGGGATGCCTCAAATGCCGTCAGTCAAATTCAATTTCAGCATTGAACCTCCGCCCCCAGCACCTACAACTTCGCGGACTAACTCTACGATACCTCAACCCCCTCAGACAGTGGCTTTTCCCTTCCCCCTACCGGAAGCGCAGCCAAAAGGCTCCCCGATGCCGCAGCCACTTCCCGAAAAATTATTTACAGAGGTGCGGGAAACTCCTTACCGTGTGATATCTAAACCCAAAAAAACCTCAGACTTAAGCGGATTGTGGTTGGCGATCGCGATTTTTCTGATTGTGATTGCAGCTTTCGGCGCAGGTTATTTAGTTGTCCGCCCTTTATTAATGAAAAAGTAAATTCCAACAAGAATCCCACGACTCCAGCCGTGGGATTTTAAACAAAACCTAGCATAAAATGTTCAAAGTTACGCTAATTGGCCATTATCCTCTGGCGGCACTCGTTTCTACTGAACGAGGGGTATACTGCTCTTCACAAGCAGAACCTACAATACCCACCCCTGGCTCGAAACCGCGCGTGAACTCAGTGAGTTTTACCTGTTTAGCTTCCAAAGCTGTCTGTAGCACCTTCATGGCTCGGTGAGGGTCGCCGGCTCCGCAGAAAAATAAGTCTGCGGCAAAATAACCGTGTTCAGGCCAAGTATGGATTGCTATATGAGACTCGGCCAAAGTAGCAGTAGCCGTCACTCCGTGAGGACTAAACTGGTGTACGCACAAATCGATGAGAGTAGCTCCTCCGGCTTCGATCGCATCGAGTATGGCGCGGCGGATACGTTCAGGATCGTTGAGCAGGTCTCCAGGAGCCTGCCAAGCATCAGCGACCAGATGGGTTCCCAATTGTTTCATTCTGCGGGGTTTTACCTCTATTGATTTTAAGTCTCAAACCTTTTAAGGTTAGCACGGTGTCCATAAATTTTCAAGTAAATTCCCAACATATTTCCAAAATAGCGATGAGCGCGAGGATACCGGGTTTTTTGGGGCGCTTTGGCCCTGGCCGAGTGCAGGAAACATCGATGTTTCCTGCATTTCCTGCCAAAATCGGCTTTCCGTAGAATGGGGTTAAAGCCCAACCGCCTTAATCAGCTCCTGGCGATGGAGAGGCTAGAAACCAGGAAGGGCGGGTACTCTGGGCACCGCCCTACATTAACCGGGTTTCTCGGTTTTCGGTTTTGTTGAGATTGACCTACTTAATTATGGTTAATCAACTCATCAATCCCGGCTGTGAGTAGCTCCATTCGGCAAAATTGCCCCGCTCAAAGCCGCTTCATTCAAATTCGCAACATTCAAGCTCGCCCCAATCAAATTAGCCTCCGACAAATTAGTTCCTGTCAAATTCGCTCCTGTCAGAGAACTCAGCAGCAAACCTGCTCCCGACAAATTGGCGTGACTTAAATTCGCTCCCCGCAAATCGGCTTCCAGCAAGCTAGCACCTGCCAAATTCGCACCGCTCAAATTAGCTCCCCGCAAAGAAGCTTTGTTCAAATTCGCAGCCCTCAAATCAGCATTGTGCAGAATCAAACCATTCAAATTAGCTTTACTCAAATTAGCTCCCTGCAAGTCCGCACCGCTCAAATTAGAGCCATTTAGATTGGCGGATTGCAAGTCAGCACCGCTCAAGTCAGCACCGCTCAAATTAGCAGCGCAAATACAAGCCTCCCGCAGACTTGCTTCGCTCAAAGAAGCCCCAACCAAATTGACACCGCTGAGATTTCCGCGATTGAGATAAGCCCGAGTTAGATTTGCTCCGCTTAGGTTCGCCCCGTTCAAATCTACCTCGCTGAGAATTGCTCTAGTCAGATTTGCTCTGCTTAAATCAACCCCGCTCATAATTGCTCGGCTCAGCGTCGCCCCGCTCAAATTAGCCTCGGTTAGTTTCGAGCCGCTTAGCAAACAAGCTCCTACTAAACTCGCTCCAGTCATAACTGCTTTGCTCAAGTCAGCCTGAGACAGTATTGCTCCGCTGAGATTGGCCCCGCTAAAATCTGCTGCGATCGCCACAGTTCCAGTTAAACTAGAACTGCCGAGGTTAGCTTCAATTAATTTCGCTTTAGACAAGTTAGCCCCGCTCAAGTCGGCACCGTTTAAATTAGCTCCAATCAGTTTGCTTCTAATTAAGTTGGCGCCTTTCAAATTAGCGCTGCTCAAATTTGTTCGACTCAGATTAGCTTCACTCAACTGAGCTTCAATGAGGTTAGCCCCTCGAAAATCTCGTTCTCCGTTTCTATGTCTAGTTAAAAGTCCATCGGCACTTAAAAGCTCTGTGAAATTCATAAAAAAATTGAGTGAGTTTCCTTAATTTCTCGATGTTCTATGCTGTCTGAAAATTTGTACTATCGTCTTGGGTAGTAAGTTTGTTCAACCAATTCGGCCACATTAACAATCGTCAAAACTGGTTGATTGCTAGCATCACCCTGCTCACCTAGTTATAACTTACGAAAAACCCGCTTTCTAGTAAAAAATGGGTTTTTTCAGCACGGGAGTCATGAATAAACCGAATTGCTCGCCGCGTGTAAGTCCTGTAACTATTATTTTTCTAGTAGTTAGTTGGCGGTTGATGTTAGTCATTAGCAGTTAGTGGTATTTATACTAACTGCTAATGACTAACTATTAACTGCTAACCATTTACCAATATACGGAGAAGTTATCGATCGATATTGTCAAGGTCGATCGAATATTTGGGGTATTGCTGGCCGCATCCGCGCCGCCTTCTCACCCGAAAATTTGCCAGTACAGGCGATCGAATTTATGAGTGCAATCAATAAACAAGATATCGGAGCTTCAACCCCTAATGCCTTCTAAATAAGTGCCTTCTACCTTCGATCGCCCCTGAAAGCAGAGCCCGGTCAGCTCAGCTAGTGTCACCTCCCCCCACTGTGCTCGATGCCAGTGAAAACCAACAGGAAGGCTGTTTCCGTCGGAGTGCTGAGCGAGTCGCAGGCGAAGCAAGCAATACGCTGCCATTAGCCTGAGATTTCGCGGAAAAATGGAGCGCGAGCCGTTCCTGTATTCTCGCGCTGCTGTGCTTGCTGTTAATCTTTACTCGATCCATGAGCGCTTGCGGTTCTAATTAACAGAACACCCGACACCAGACGCGCTCCCCAACATAAAAGCTGTTCCTGGGCTTCTCAAATGCTTCGCTGAGGCATTCCCAGAAAAAGTATATTCCTGTAGCAGGTCTTGCCAACGGCAATTGGGCTGCTACAGCTAACTAATGACCAGCCTAAGTCTTGCCGGAAGGCGACGACAATATTATTATTCTAATATTTGCCGACCACCGCAGGCTTTTCTGAGCGCGTGGGACTTGCTACTTCACCTGTATAAGTTGCTGAAATTAGCTACCCATAATTAAAGATAGTCGCTATTTGACTAAGCGGGCAATATCTGTGGTAATTTATGTCATCAAATTTGATAATACTGCGGGGTTTAAAATCTAGCAGTAGTGAGTGTTACAGACTAAAAAACCGCAGCAAATTTCTGCTGTAAAAATTAAGGGAGCCGATCGATTCTCCGGCGCCAAGCCCAGCTCACGGACTGGGCCCCTAATCAAAATTAAACTTTTGACAGGTGGCTTTTTTAAGTTTCCAGAACAAAACAAAAGCCGGCTTTCAGAGAAAAAGCCGACTTTTGAGATAATTTTACGGACGAAGTGTAAAACTCCTAGCTCGCCAATGTTGGTTGGATCACTTTCCACAATCCGAGTGCGCGAGTGCGACTACCCTGCAGGAAGTAGAAACAATACCCAAACAAACTCTGAACTATTAAATCAGAGGGCGGCCCGTACCGCCATGAGTGGGATCGTAAATACCAGCGGTAGTATCAACCCCAGGAGTGCCGGGAGCGCCGTAATCAGCCCGAGCGCTATCGCCGCTGGGATGATAGTCGTAGGTGTTCCAATGCTGAATGCCTCCGCGGCTCAGGATGGTTTCAGCTTTAGCGACTTCTGCTTCGCTGCCGTCAACGAGTACCAAGTAATCTCCCCTTGCCACGCGATCGCTGTATGCTTTAGCTTGCTCTTCGGGAATTCCCATACCGACTAAAGCTCCGATCAAGCTGCCCGCAGCCGCACCCAAAGCCGTACCGGCGAGTGTAGTGGCGATCGCCGTAGCTGAGGCTCCTGCCAGCATAATCGGCCCGATGCCCGGAATTGCCACTAGGCCGAGACCTACCAACAAGCCTGTCAAACCGCCCAAAGTACCACCTGTGAGTGCGCCCTTTGTGGCCCCTTCATCGGATTTGTTGTCCGCGCTGTCGTGCACGTCAATCCCTGCAATCTCGCCTTTAGAGTCAGCATCCTTAGCAATGACCGAAACCCGATTCATATCGAAACCGGCAGTTCTAAGTTCTCCCAGCGCGTGTTCCGTCTCGCGGCGGGTTGAAAATACTCCCACGGCGCGCTTCTGGTGGCCGGAAGCTCTGCGGCCAGTATCTGCCGGCACATCGTAAATGCCCCAATCCTGAATGCCCCGCACGCTCATAATTCCTTCGGCTGTGGCAAGTTCGGCATCTGTTCCTTCTACGAATACCAAATATTCTCCGCGCGAGACGCGATCGCTATAAACTTTAGCTTTTGCTTCGGGAACTCCCAAACCGACCAAACCACCTACCAAACCGCCCGCTGCAGCCCCAATCGCGCCTCCGACTACGGTATCTGCCAGCAGAGTGGCGATCGCACCCCCCGCCATCACCGGGCCCACTCCCGGAATCGCCAGTGCCCCAAGACTTCCGAGCAACCCAATCAAACCACCCGTCACGACTCCCGCTGTCGCACCTGCTTTTGCGCCACCGCCCACTTTGTCGTCGGTACTCTTACCAGCGCTAGCGCCCGCAATTTCATTGCTATCGAGCTTTTCCCCAACTACCGAAACTTTATTCATCGGAAACCCGGTACTTTGCAGCTCCATCAGGGCTAGTTCTGTATCTCGGTAATTAGAAAATGATCCTACAGCTCGTTTGTGTTGACCTAAAGCCATTTTTTTTCTCCTCGAAAATATACTACTTTTACACAACCACAGAATTTATGATCTACCATCAATCACATTTAGTCATTTTTTCCCAACAATTTTCATCGGTCGCTGGGAATAACTTTCAGCTCTATCTTCAGGTTGGTTTCCCACTAATTATCAGACCTGAAAAATCGGAAATTGGGAAGGGGGAAGTTGCAGGTATTGCGCGAGTTTTGAGTGAGTGAATTTTAAATTCCCTTTCAACTCTTTAACTTAAAACCTCGCTCTCCCTAGAGAGTCACCTAAGCGTTGCAATCCGCTCCCCAAGCAATCTTAACAATGCCAAACTTTACCCTCTTCCCTCAGACTTCTCTCCTAGATCGCTAAATCATTCTTCCTTTTTGCCCTCGGACTTCTTCCTTCTAATTTATTGCTTGCTGCTAGGCGATGCGGATGCAGCGGGGGCGACAACAGCAGTAACATTCACTTGTTTGACACCCTTAATCTGTTTAGCTAGCGGCTCAATTTTAGCTAAATCAGTTTGACTGGGAACTGTGCCACCTACGGTGACAAGCCCGTCTTTTGCATCCACAGTTAGGGCCCCTTTAGTGATGTTTACTTCTAACTTGGAGCGCACTTCACTTTTGAGGTCGCCATCGGCTCTTGTTGCATCGCCGCCCGTCACATTGTTGCGCTGTTCTCTGGCCCTGATATCATTATTTGCTTGGTTTTTGCGAATATCGCTAGTGGCGTCATCCTGAGTTTTTTTAACTGTATCGGCTGGGGGCGGGGTAGTGGTATTTTCTGTGGTAGAATTAGGAGCATCAGAGCTAGTTTTAGCTCCGTCGCTGCAAGCGGCAGCTCCAAATAATAGGAGGCCGCTGAGGAGAATTGGTGTTAGTTTGTTCATAATATGTTAATACCCTCCGGGTAAGCTTTCGATGAGGCTGACTTCGTTGAGCCAGATTTAGGGACCAGATTAAGCAAGACAGAATCTTTGTTTGTGTCTTTCCTTGGTGCTTTTTTCTGCCTGCGTTGGTTTTTTATAGGATTTAAAAATCCTTATATCAAATATATAAACTTGAGCAAGGATCTACATCGCTCCACGGGTGTAAAATTTATCTATGTCGTTAGATAGAGTACAAAAAACCAAATAAGGTCTTAGAGCTAATTCAACTTAATGAGTCAGTCCGGGACGCACTATTCCTCAGAAACCCGGTTGATTCCGAAATGTTTAGTTACTAAAGCTCATATTTTCCTATACACCAAGTTTAAAAGCTTAAGTTTTATTAATAAATTTGAGCGCTACTCCCAACTAATTTTTCCATCTTCCCGGTTCACTCAATATCTATCCCTGAAATCCGTTAAAGTCCGGAAACTACTCAGCGTAAAACTTCCTGCTTCAAAACAAACGAAAAGAGTCGAGAAATTTTTGAGCATTTTCTGGTTCTGGGGTAGTGGCAACCAGGCCGTAAACGCGCGTTTCCACTAAAAAAACTTGACCTACACCTACAGGTTCATTGGGGGAAATTGGCTGAAACTCAAATTCTTTTCCCGGATAGCCTCCGAGGGAAATATCCCGCACTTGCAAGGCTTTAGCATTGGCTGCAACGACGAAAAAATCAACGGCATTATTTAAAGTAATTCTGATATTATTGATATTATTGTTCGTCAGCCTAAAATCTAGGTCAAAGTATTGAAGCAAATAAGTTTCTTTGTTTTTTAAGTTCGAGCGGTATGTATGAGCAATAATTTGATTTGAAAAAGTTTCTGAATTAATTTTGGGATTTCCCGGCATATCGATCGCAAACTGACCCATCGCCGAGCAAAATGGCTGCCACTCTGGCGTCTGAATTTCTGCCCGTGGCGGGGCTGGTTGAGATACAGCGGGACGGGCAAACTTGACAGGGTATGAAAGTAATGTAGCAGTAACTAGAAGTAAATTCAGAAATTTCATTTGGGTAAAAATTATATATGCCCGATCGATCTGCGCTAGCCTAGAAATATATCTGCAAAGGGGCGATTTATGCTGAATATTATATTTACTCAACGGCGAGGCAACTCTCAAGGACGATCTAAAACCACTAAAACCAATAAAACCAATATACTTGCTGCTGTAAATACTTGGCTGGCTGTGTGTCTGCTGGCTACTGTTACAGCTTGTGCAAACAGCCCCAACAGCAAGGCCCTCGAAGAATCTTTAGCCGCAGATCCCAAATTAAAACAAAACCCAGTGGTTTTCTCTTCCCCGCCACCAGCGACAGCAATTGAGACAAACTCTACCGCCAAACTTCCTCCCGATTTTCCGCCAGAGATTCCACTATATCCTAATGCTGAGTTAATCGAAGTTAGTGGGGAAACAGATGCCTCGCCAAAAAATGTGCGGCTGCGCTGGGAAAGCAGTGATCCGGTTAATTCGGTTCAGGACTTTTACTCTACAGAGTTTGGGCGTCGCAACTGGGAAATAGTCAGCCGCCCCACCGCCGAGGGACAAGGTTCTTTGGTAGCAACGCGAGATAATTTACGGGTAACTGTGTCGCTTTCTCCTACTCAGAAAGTAGGAGGTTCTACAGAATTTGCGATCGACTACAGCAAAGAAAGCCCCGAAATTGCCGCCAGTCCCCAACCTAATAATTCCGAGTCTAGCGCATCTCCAACCGCTTCACCAACTCCATCTAATTCAGAGGGAACTACTCCAACGCCCTCGGCCTCGCCAAAATCAGCCAAAGTTAGCGAACAAGAAAGCCAAATTCCTCAACAGTTGCGGCAGTATGTGGCAGATTTAACTCAGTTGGAAGTGCTGAAAGTGCGATCCTCTCCGAAGGCTTCGCTAACGACAGAAAGTGCTAATTTAGAAACTGCCAGCACTTTGCCCAAACCCAACAAAATTGTCACGCGCCGCGAATACGCCCGCTGGTTAGTAGCAGCTAACAATCAGATTTATGCTAGCCGTCAAGCCAAACAAATTAGATTAGCAGTAGACTCTAGCGAACCAGCCTTTTCTGACCTACCCAAAACAGACCCGGATTTTTCAGCAATTCAAGGTTTAGCAGAAGCCGGTGTAATTCCGAGTTCGCTTTCGGGTGAAATTAAAGATGTGAAATTTCGCCCGGATGCACCTTTAACTCGCGAAACAATGATTCTCTGGAAAGTACCTTTAGATACTCGTCAAGTTTTGCCCACAGCTAACATTGAGGGAGTGAAAGAAAAGTGGGGTTTTCAAGATGCTTCTAAGATTGATTCCCAGGCGTCGCGGGCCGTTTTAGCTGATTTTAACAATGGAGACTTAGCGAATATTCGCCGCGTTTTTGGTTTTACTACTCTGTTTCAGCCGAAGAAATCCGTGACTCGCGCCGAAGCTGCTGCTAGTTTGTGGTATTTTGGCGTTCAAGATCAGGGATTGTCGGCTAAAGACGCTCTGGAAGCAAAGTCTCCACCAGCTCAATAAACTTGTTTGGGGTGGTTAAAAGTTTTGAACAAAGCATCTACTTACCAATACCCAAGAAACCGGGTTTTTTCTCTGTAACCAAACCCGGTTTCTGCGTCCACGACGGACGAAATTTTACCAACTTTTGACAAATCGGCACGCGATTGCCCGCCACAAAAATTGCAGCTTGAGTTCCTAGAATTTCGGTGAATATGGCTTACCCAGAAACCGACTTTTATCTACGAAAATGCCCTGTAAAACGCGAGGCATATCCCGTGAAAAACTTCGTTTCGTTAATTCCTCTGGGGGAGTTCTCGTAAAAAATCCTTTCAACAATTAGACATCGGCTTTTCTGTCCTTGTGGCCTACCCTAGGGGATAGATTTTTTTGGCTTGAATCTTAATTTCTGTATCCTGCCATACAACCGCTGGATTTGGCGGGCAAATTTTCTACATATTTTAACTAATACTTTGTTCAAAACTCTCCGTAGGATTCCGGATGCCGTAGCGGCCTTAACGATAAATGAACAAGAGTGTTTGAGCTCTTGGAGAGCATTTTTTAATGTACGATATTACCTTATTTACCCCGCAAGACATGGCTAAATGCAGCTTAGTCCTGCGCCACTTAGGTAGAAATACTGCTAGTATGGAAGCCAGCAGCCAGAAGATTGTTAACTATATTTACCAACATTTTTGCGATTCGCAAACTGGAGAAAATACCTGTGCCTTAGTGCGTTTGTTTAAAACTCATGCCTACGGGGAATTAGAAGACTCATTGCAACAATCCGCCCGCCGCTTGATGAAGGGCAATTCCCCCGCCGCCGACATGAAATGTTGGACTATGCTAGCAGCAGCAGGCACACAACCGCAGTGGAATTCTCGGCACACAGCAGCAGAAAACACAGCTATTCCATTAGTTAGCACAAAATTAGTGGCTCAAATGCCGGCGATTTCGGAAATAATCCGGCAGTTCGGTTTAGACATTCCTACATTCCTCGGAATTGAGCCAGAAAGGTTCCTGCAATTAGAGTCCGCAGTATTAAATATTTTTCACGTATCAGAAGCAAAGGGCAGCCCCTTTATTCCTGAGCAAAATTCCTTAATTATCCCCTACCAAGTCAAGTCTGTTTTGGGATTTGGGGGACTTCTGCCGTCAGGAAGTTTGTTTGCGGTAGTGATGTTCCTGAAAGTTAAAATTCCCCAAAGCACGGCTGAAATGTTTAAAGATTTGGCACTTAGTGTCAAAACTGCATTGTCCATGCCCGACGAACAAAGTGTTTTTGAGTATTCAGAAAATTCTAAAAGTTTTGTTAATAATAACAATTTTGCCGAAACCCAGTTACTTGAACATCAAGTTGCCAATTTGATTCAATTACTGGATTTTTCAGAACAAGAAATGCTCAGACAAGCCACTGGCTTTCAACAGACTATTGACAATTTACAGCGCGAACTAGCCGAATACAAAAATAAAGAACAAGCTTTGAAAGCAAGTCAAGATAAATTTACAGGCATCCTCAATATTCCCAATGATGCTATTGTTGTGGTCGAAGAAAGTCAAGTAATTCAGCGCTTTAATCAAGGGGAAGAACAGATTTAAACTAAGCTCTGTGTTTACTAACCCGGTTTCTTTGATAAACCGGGTTGTTGCTGTATTTTTTGAGTTATACCAGTTACCCAAAAATATGCTGCAATGATCTGACAATACTCCGGACAGTTTTTGGAACGCTACTACAAGCTTTACAGGTTAAGGAGCATAAAAAAGTCGAATTAAATGCCGCGTCAGGGGTGGAGCTGACATTGATTTAATGATCCACAGGGGCTGCGAAGTCAGGCGAGAATAAGCCATTGGGCCATATAAAAACTGTCCGGACTATTGATCTGAGAGTTTAAGGATGATTATATCAAAGTAAACTACCAAGAAAGAATTGATTTAACAGGTAATGTCCTATGCACTTTTGAGGAGTCCCTGAGAAGCCTAAACTATAATTTACTTAGTTGGTGTATGAGTATGTCACTAAAATTGAAAAAAGTCAAAAGGTAAGAAAGCTTTGAGTAAAAAAAAGATTTTTTACTTTTGGCTTTTGACTTTTGACTTTTACCACATCCAGTATTCAACTCAACACTCAAAACTCAAGACTCTTAAGGCGCTGCTGCCGCCCTGCGGTTGGCAACAATCAGATTAGCCTGATACTCTGCCGCTTTTTGCTGAGCCTTTTGATAGTTCGGGCTGGTTGACGGCACTGCTTTCATGAGCCCAACCGCTTTCTGCCATTCGCTTGCTACTGTGATCCACTCATTTTGAGACTGAGCCGTCTGGGCCGAAATTGCTGCCTTCTGAGCTGTGTTAACGGCTTCCCTCCAAGAGTCAGGCTTAGGCGCGGTGGCTTTTGGTGCAGGAGAGGCTGCCTTGGGCGCCGGAGATGCAGCAGCAGCTTTGGGTGATGGAGATGTCGGAGTTGGGCTTGCGGGCGCAACAGCAGTAGGAGCGACTTTTGGTGTAGGAGAGGCTGCCTGTGGCGTACCCGGAGATGCAGCCGGAGAGGATGCGGCCGCTTTAGGCGCGGGAGATGCGGGTTTCGGGGAAGGGGAAGCAGCTTGGGGGGCGATGGGTTCTGGGTTCGAGTCGCCGAAGGGGAAAGTTTTAGTAAAGAAAAGCCCTGCGATCGCCGCCAGAGGTACTAAGATACCCACAGGTATTACCCATTTGGGAAATTGCTTTTTCGGAGGCGGGGCTTGATCTTCGTCTTCGTCTTCGTCTTCCTCGTCGTCATCTCGATCGAATTCTCCTTCTTGATAATAGTCTTCGCCTTCGGGCTCGACATCATCTAAACCTACAGAGTCGTCAGGCATTCCACTATCCAAGGGGTAAGGCATTGAATCCGCAGGCATCAGATCAATTTCATCTTCCCACGCAGGCGATCCGTCACCTGTTCGACGCCCGTAAACCTTTACAGTGTGAATTGATTCGAGTCCCAGCTTCGTCATGCCGGTGCGGATGAAATCGACCAATACCATTTGATCCGGTACTTTGTCTGCCTCCAGAATTATGTGGAGGCAGCCGTTGTCCCGCGTCACATCGGCGTTGATGCCTTTGGGTTTGAGTGTACGGTTGATGCTAGATGCGATCGCTTTTGGATCGCCTTGCTTGAGCAGTTCCCGCGGGTTCTGTTGTGTCATGGGTAGCGCTCTTTTTTTGGGGGGGGTGGAGAGCCGGCAAATAATATTAACCGATCGGCATTCGGCGGACAATATTTATTTACCACATTAACTTCTACTTTGCCATTCTGAGAGTATTTCTAGTATCTCTTGACCTTTTGGCCCGTGAGCCGGTATCAAGCACATAGCCGAAGAAAGAAATTTGTTGTAAAAATTTACAGTAAGGGGCCGATCCTGTGCCCTGTCGCGCATCAGCGAAACAAGCTAGAAAGTTCTATAACTTTGGTTTGCAGGGTTGAGATTTCTTCTCGCCCCCGCTTTAAAGAAGCTTCTAACTCTAGCAGCAAAGGCAAACTTTTTTGCAGTTTTTCTAAGCTGGCGTTCTTGACTTCTTGACGAAAATAGTATACTCGTTTCGGATTGCCCAGATCTAGAGCTTGAGCAATTTTATCATCGCGATCGCCCGCTTGGATCATTGCCTTTACCCAGAGCCAAATCCGAAACTTACCAGTCAAGCCAGCCACAATCCTCAAACCAGGCTCGCTGCGGCCAGTTAAGCCGGCCAATAAATCCAAAGCGGCGGAGGTATTGCCCTCGCGAATCGCATCGGCTAGCTGGAAGGTATTTTGGGCGTGACAGTGCACCAGTGCGGCAACTTCTTCCGGGTTCAGAGGTTGGCTGCGGTTGCCCGCAAACAGCAGCAATTTTTCGAGTTCGCTGTATAGCTGGCGCGTATCGCTGCCAATGGATTGGGCCAAAAGTTCGATCGCTGTGGCGGTCAATTTTACGTTCATTTCGCCCGCGACTTGGCGCACCCGCTGGGCTAATTCTTTGTCATTCCAAGGCGGAATCGGTGAAAATTCCCGCACTTGGGCGGACTGGGAAAGTAACTTGGTAGATTTGAGCCGGCTGTCGGGTTTTTTGACGGATGTCAGCAGCAGCACGGTGGTAGGGGGAATCACTGGCAGCGTCCGTTCAAATTGCGCTAACAGTTCGGGAGAGCACTGCTGCGTTACAGTCGTATTTGCCAGCCAGACAAAACGGCTGCCAGTACCGAAGGGGGGCGTTAAGGCTCGATCAAGTCCTTCAACCACAGCGTCGGCTCGATCGGCAATAATCTTGTCATAGTTAAAACTAGCCCAGTTGGGATCGAGGACTGTTTGGCGCAAACTTGTCACAGCCTGCGCGATCGCAAAGTCGTCTTCCCCCCAAAACAGGTAAATTTGCATGAAAAACGCTCAGTAGCCCAAAAAATCAGAATTGCAGGTTCCGCAAGTCCAACATATCCTGAATTGGACTGTTGGATGCCCGCACCATAATATAAAATTTGGTGTGGGAGTTTGTCACCGCGAGGAAATCAAGATTGGATGATACTTATCAAGCTTACGTAAATCGGGTGGCGCGAATGACGCTGCTGGACTCCTACAAGTCCCAGGTGGAACACATTCAGGAATCTCCAAAATTTAAGCCCGACGAAGCAGGCAGGAGAGATCCTGTACCTTTTCCAGGTTATTCGGTGATTACGCCCCCTGCAGGGGAAGATGCAGAAAATGCTGCATTTTATAGTAATTTGCACTCGAGCCAACAACGGCTATTGCAGGAAATAGGGGAGGGTGCGCTCGTGGCACTGCCTCCTGATAGCTTCCATTTAACCGTAGCCGATTTGATTTGGAGCAGCGCTTTTCGAGATGCCTCTGATAAAAATCCAGAATTTGAGGAGCAACTGCGCTCGCGCATGGCCGATCGTTTTGCCGCCTGCAAACCCTTGGCGGGCGGCGCTCCCATTCGCTGGATAGTGCTGGGGTTGATGGTGATGACTAGAGCTGTGGGTGTTTGTTTGGCACCGACGGACGAAAACTCTTACAAGCAAATTCTGGAGTTTCGCCGATCGATCTATCAAAATCCCGATTTAATGGCTTTGGGAATCGAACAGCAATATCATTTTACGGCACACATTACTCTGGCTTATTTTGGGGACACCGGGCCGAACTTAGACCGCGATCGCTTGTGCGCTTTGCTGTCAGAGTTAAACGAGCAATGGCTGGACACGCCGCAAGAACTGTCCGTAAACCGAGTGGAACTGCGGAAGTTTGACGACATGACCACCTACCTCCGGCAACCGGAATGGCCTGTTTTTGAGTTTTAACGAAGGAAGAGGGAAGAAGGAAGAAGGAAGAGGGAAGAAGGAAGACGGAAGAGGATCGATGTGAAGATTTTTTCCCATCTGCCACTCTCCCCATCTCCCACTCTCTCGCCCCCTCTCCCACTCTCCCACTCTCCCCTGTGACAAGAGTCCGGATATTGCCTATTAAATGCTTTAATTATTTTTGTTTGACAGTAAAGTCAAGGAAAAAATTTATGAAAAACCAGGAAAAATCAGTAATTCTGGTTTTTTACTTTTTGCTTAAAAAGTGACAGTACACGTTGTTGGTATAGGTTTAGATGGAGCTGCTGGGCTGAGTTCCTCGGCGCGGCAGGTTGTAGAAATGGCCGCTCTGCTAATAGGCAGCGAGCGCCATTTGAGCTATTTTCCCCAGCACGACGGAGAGCGCTGGGCGTTGGAAGATTTGACCGAAACAATTCTGGAAATTCGGCGCTGGTGGGCAACTGAACCCGAATTAGAACCCTCTGTGGGGACGGTGGAACCCCGCGATCGACCGATCGTAATTTTAGTGGCCGGCGACCCGCTGTTCTACGGCTGGGGAAAGTTGTTAATTGCCCAATTGCCGACAGAAAAATTGACTTTTCACCCCCACGTCAGTTCTGTGCAGTTGGCTTTTAACCGCTTGCAAATCCCTTGGCAAGACGCTCATTTTGTTGGCTCTCAAGGACGTTATTTTGAGGAACTGACGGCAAAACTAAAACTGGGTGTCGAGAAAATTGCGGTGCTCGCCGACGAAACTCATACTCCGGCGGCCCTGGCAAATTTGGTGAAAGCTCTAGATTTGCCTACCCGCTACGAGTTTTGGGTTTGCGAAAATTTGGGTTCTGCTGACGAGCGCGTGGGCTTGCGTTCTCTGTCAGCTTTGCTGGGAGAGTCTTTTGCACCGCTGAGCGTGGTTGTGATGCTGCGGGAGTCCCCGCCGAGGGCAGAACCTTTGGATGTGGAAAAGTTGCCTTTGTTGGGAATACCGGATGCAGCTTTTATCGGTTGTGGCGACAAGCCGGGTTTGACGGTTGAACGAGAAGTGCGGGTGTTGGTGCTGGGACAATTGGCTTTGCAACCGGGACAAGTTGTCTGGGATGTGGGTGCTGGTAACGGTTCTGTGTCGATCGAAATTGCTCGTTTATTCCCGCAGTCTGAGGTTTATGCGATCGAAAAAACGGTTTCTGGTACTTCTGCGATCGAGTTCAACTATGGCCGTTTTGGACTGCAAAATGTGTTCTCGATTTACGGAACCGCCCCGGAAATTTTGCACCGCTTGCGTCCTCCGCACCGGATTTTTATTGGCGGTAGTGGCGGAGGGTTGACTAAAATTTTGGGCGTTTGCGCCCTGCGGCTGCTTCCTGGAGGCTCGATCGTCCTGGCTTTGGATGCTTTTGAGGATATTGCTACTGTGTTGAGCTGGATGGGCGATCGGGTGCGCCGGGAACCGCACTGGAGTTACCGAATCGTGCAAGTGCAATTGTCGCGTTCTGTAAAGGCGGGCAATTTGACTCGTTTTGACTCGCTGAATCCGGTTTCGATTGTGACGATCGATCGACACTTGAATTAATGTCTGAATTTTAACCGCAGATTAATAACTTTGTTATCTATGTTTTGGTTGTAGTTTTTGTTCCCGCTTTATTGAATCTAATCTTTTTTTTACCGCAGAGGGCGCAGAGGGCGCAGAGGAAGAGAGGAAGACTATAGGTAATTTTAAAGGGGTTTGGGGTATGAGGTTTTAATCCCACATTCCGCAGGTGCGAGCGCAAAATCCAGTATTTTTAAGAGATGAGAAATATTGAAGCGTCAAATATAAGA